>NZ_CAWUDO010000013.1:0-132985 GCF_963920935.1 Nostoc sp. CCY 9925
CGGGTAAAGGTTAAAGGTTTTTTCTTTCCCCCTTTCCCCTTCCCCTTTTCCCCTTCCCCTTTTCCCCAAAACCCGACAAGTATTGTTACTATTCCTAGCTTCCATGCTTTCAAAATGTCTTAACCTGTGTGACTACGGCTATAAATCAAAAATAAAGAACCCCACTCGGCATTTGAGTAAAGCAAACGCTCCCCTCCCCAAGGCATATTACGGTGTACACACAAGTCTCTTGACCTGCACCTTTGATGCATCGCCTTGCACCTTTGATGCATCGCCTTACACCTTTGATGCATCGCCTTGCACCTTTGATGCATCGCCTTACACCTTTGATGCATCGCCTTGCACCTTTGATGCATCGCCTTGCACCTTTGATGCATCGCCTTGTACCTTTGATGCATCGCCTTGCACCTTTGATGCATCGAAGAACAAAAATTAACCTTCTATGTCTTACACAACAACTCTAAAAGACTTGTGTGTACACGGTAGCCCAAGGCATCGGGGAGGGGTTGCGGGTGGGGTGTTAGGGACTTTTACAAGAGGCCTAATAGGCAGTAGGAGTTTGAGGCTGACATTTGGGGTTTTAAAGCTGGAGCTTGGGGCTTTGACCCTGGAAGTTGCGCCTTTGAACCTCGAAGCTTTTAGTTTTAAGCCTGCCTCTTCCCAATGCCCCATGACGCCACTTGCTTTAAGTCGGCAGAGCCGCCCAACGCAGTGGCTCCCCAATGCCCCATGCCCTACTCGCCACTCCCCTCTTGAGCAAGTCGAACTTTTGCCTGTTGCCACAATTTTTCTAGCTCATCCAAACTGTAATCGCTCAAGGGACGCTCAACAACTGCTTCCATTTTTTCTAACCGTTGGACAAATCGCTGATTTGTGCCTTGCAAAGCGGCGCTGGGGTCAAGGTTATGCCAACGCGCAAGTTGAATTACAGCAAATAGTAAATCACCTAATTCTGCTTGTTGTCGTGCTGGTGTTTCCTCAGCTAAAGCCTGTTGAAATTCCGCTAATTCTTCATGAAATTTATCCCAGACTCCATCAATGTTTTCCCATTCAAACCCTACATATGCCGCTTTTTGGGAAATCTTCATTGCCGCAGTTAACGGGGGAAGGGTACGTCCATAACGACTGAGTTTCGCACTGAGTTTCTGAGTTTCTGAAGAGGATTCGCCTTTTTCCGCAGCTTTGATTTGTTCCCAATTTTGCCGCACCTCATCGACGCTTTGCACTGACACATCACCAAACACATGGGGATGGCGGCGAATTAACTTTTGGGAAATGCCTTGAGTGATTTCTTTGAGGGAAAATTGCTCAGATTCGCTGGCGATTTGGGCTTGCAGTACTACTTGTAATAATAAATCGCCCAACTCTTCGGCGATCGCTTCTTTATCCCCATTCTTAATCGCGTCCACCACCTCATAAGCTTCTTCGATTACATAGGGTGTCAGCGTTTCGGGAGTTTGTGCCAAATCCCACGGACAACCACCATCAGGCGATCGCAATTTTGCTACTACCTCTATTAACTCCTCTAAGGCTGCCAAAGTCTCACTATGCTTTTGATTTGATTCCATAAGTTAAATTATCAGAATTATTGTTGACATAAATAATTAAATATGCAGTTTGAATGTCCATCCCTGCAATTAGATTGTAAAACTGATTAGGAGCGGCTTTTAGTATTTCTAGGTTTAGACTGACGCTTAGGGCGACTTGTAACTTGACGCTTTTTAATTTTGCCCTTCGGAAGTAATCCACGAATTCCCTGTTTTTGAAACCGCTTGTATGCCGAACCGCTCCAATCGCTGAGAGAATGACTCATGGCGCCGAGTTCTAAACCCAAGAAAAGAGCGACATATTCAGTATCGTAATCCAAGAGCGATCGCCCGATAGTTCCACCTAAATCCTGCAAGGTAAAACTAAAATTCCAGAGCTTTTGGGCAATTACCAAAATAAAAATTGCCAAAATAGCCAGCAAGCACCCCAGATAAATTATCCGCAGCGTCGTACCAATAATCGGCCCGTGGGATAAAAAAGACCGATGACGCAGGCTTTTTTGATAAGGTAACCAAATCCAACGCAAGAAACCCCAGCGTTGGAACTGCACAGAATAAATATCTAAATCTGGGCCAAACATTAATCCGCCGAACAGAAACCCACCCGCAACCAACAAAGTTGCATTGCTACTGCGAGTCTGCCAGAAAGTTACACCCGCCACAAACGGCAGAGCATATAGAGTAATGCGATCGTGCGTCCGACCAGAGGGCATCCTGAGTCCTGTTAGCGATAGCGGGGCGTTTAGCCCGTGCTGAATACTGAGTGATTATAAGCCAATACCATTGACTTAAGCATTTTTTTACTTCTGTGTGTATCCTCTGTCCTGTTCCACTCCAGCCATTCCTGAAGGCTAAGATGTACCAAGGTTCCTCAGTCACCTGAGTACTACTGGGCTTTCTGCTTTAATTGTTGTAAAAGAAAGATAGAGTCACCAGACCTCTTGCAAAAATAGTTCTGCAAGAGGAGGAAAGGGAAAAGGTTAAAGATCAAGGGTTTTTTCTGACCCGCTTTCCTCCTTACCCTTTTCCCCATTTCTGCAAGAAGTCTACTTTTGCCTTTTGCCTTTTGCCTTGTACCTTTTACCCTTTGCCTTTCTTATGGCTGTAATTCGCTTAATTCTATTGGTGGCGGTACTGGGGGGACTAACGCTGTTGTTAGTTCAGAATTGGTCACCTCCTCTATCCCTAGTGTTTTTAGGTCTGCGGAGTCAACCATTACCACTAGCGATATGGGTTTTGTTCAGTACTGTAACTGGTGCTTTCACATCTATATTCATTGCGACGTTGTTTAAGTTATCCAATTACTTTGCCCCTGCACAACGCCAAACTATTGACGGACGCACAGCAACTTCACCTCGTACAAAGGCAAATCGTAGAGAAGAACCTACATCTGGTCGTTCTAGTCCTCCACCACCTAGTAAAAAAGAAGAGCCTAACAACGATGTCTTTGATGATTGGGAGACAAATAGTAGTGGAGATGATTGGGATTTTGATGAAAAGCCCGAAGAAGTGCCTACCCCTAATCCTCAAACTCAACAGCCTAGAGACTCTAAAACTTACGAACGTCAATCACAACCTAAAAGCAGTTCTGGGTCTGGTTCAGTTTATTCCTATAGCTACCGTGAGCCAAAAAATACGGCAGTGGGAAAAACTGAATCAATTTACGATGCTGATTATCGAGTGATTATTCCCCCTTATCAGCCACCAACTACAAATCAAGCAGATGATGATGATTGGGGATTTTTTGAAGATGATTTTGAAGATGACGATGAACGCCCCCGGCGATGAGACGTATTAGCCTACGTCTCTACTTGATTCCACACCGCTCTCTGGACTCTTGCTTGACTTTACCAGTCATGGCAGCTTCCTGCAAAGTCATGAAAGCATTAAAATCTTCCAAGTCATAACGGGTAGTCAACAGTTGTCGGAGTTGATTTTCGGCTTCGACTGTCAAATATCCAGTCGCTAAAGCTTCTTTTACAACGTCACGAATTCGAGTCATAGTTGACGCCTCATTCATCTTACTATTTATTAATTCAGGCTTATTCAAGTGAAATATGCAGTAGTTTTTGTGTCCAAACTTCCAATTTGCAAATATTTTTCGGCTCATTACGGGTAATAAGTCATTATTTACACCTTTATTTTTAACGATTAATTGTTTAGGTCTTGTCATAACTGAATTGTTAGAAAAAATACTTTGTGTTGCTTAAAACACAGTAGATTGTATACTTAAATTCGCTTACCAAAGAGAAAATGCAGACTATTTGAATAGACAGAAATTGTTTCGATAAAGTTTCAAAGAAGTTATCTTAAATTTCCGTTAAACGTAAATATAGCTCAACAAAATTTGTTAAGCCACCTCACCAAAGTTACTAAATTCGTGAGAAGATTAACTGTTTATTGATACTGAATAATTGTTAATTTCTTTGGTTTGTTATTTTCAATACATGAATAACAGTAATAATGGCAGTTGATTCCATTCAAAAAGAAGATGAATTTATACAAGCTAAGGCTTATGTTTTGGGAATAAAGACCAAATATAGATGATTTGAAAAACCACATCTATCTGAAGAAATATTGTTGTATGACTACAGCGCAGGTTTACTGGAGTCGCACGTTTAGTTAAGGCTCGATCCTCGCTAAGCTTGTAAAAATTGGACTTCTCAAACCCCTACCCCAAGCTTTTGCGAATAGAATATTCCAATAGTTACAAAGGCGATCGCTTTTCCATTGTTGTGATATGAGAAGTGCGATCGCTTCTAACTCTAATTCTCTAAAATCTCAATTCAGTACTAAAATTAAACTCTTGTAAGACTTGTGAGGCTTTATCTGAGCCTTACGAAGCAGCTAAGATAACTCACAATTGGAGCAAAGCAACTGGTGAGCAGTTTATTACAAGGAGTCAACCTGTACTTAATTGGTATGATGGGCGTTGGTAAGACGACGGTGGGGCGCTTACTAGCAAAGCACCTGGGTTACGGGTTTGTGGATACCGATGATGTTATTGCCCAAGCAACAGGTAAATCCATCAATCAGATATTTAGCGAGGAAGGAGAAGCAGCATTTCGCCAGTTAGAAAGCGATGTCCTGTCACAGGTTTGTGCTTTTACAAACTTAACCATCGCAACTGGTGGCGGTATTGTATTGCAGCGAGAAAACTGGGGTTATCTGCACCACGGTTTAATAGTTTGGTTAGATGCGCCAGTGGAGCTAATTTACAGCCGTTTAGCTGAGGATACCACAAGACCACTGCTGCAAGATGTCGATCCTCAGGGAAAGTTGCGATCGCTCCTGGAACAACGCCAAGGACTGTACTCTCAAGCCGACCTCAAAATCACCGTGCGAGAAGGAGAAACACCCCAAGAAATTGCCACGCGAATACTTGAGGCAATTCCTAACGTTCTCAAACCACAAGTTTCTCATTAAAAATACAGCGATCGCCCTAGATTTACCAGATTTTGGTCATCTTTAACACCAATCCTGGCAATTCTGGATTGCCACTAACTGTTTCAGGATTATCCAAAATTTCAGGTTTTTGATGAGGACGATAAATATAAACCTTTCGATACTGTCGATCGATCACCTATCCTAATGATGCACCATTGTCAATGTATTCTTGTATTTTTTCTTGTAATTCTTTAAGGTGATGTCTACGACGGGCCACGCCTACGCTAGAAGAACGTAGTTCAATTACAAAGTCAGGACAAATTGGTGCGTAAGTCCTAATTTCGTAGTTCTTCAACCCCCCTATTATGATGATTTCAATTTTAGGGGTTTATGCCTCTAACTTTAAGCAAAACTTCAAGCACTTATTTATTATTCAGAGGAACAAAATCGTACCCAGTAGAAGATTTGCTACTAGGTTGCACCTTCACTAATATTGCTGTGCCGTTGCGATCGCCTGATGGGAGAAATTCGATTTTACCTGTGGCACCATAGACTGAAAAACTAGGACTATGCAACACATTTTGTAATTCATCGCGGCTTTTGCTTTGCTGCAAACCTTTAGCGATCGCCATAGTTGCATCATAAGCCGTAGCCGTTCGCCAATTAACATTTCCACCCCAAAGTTTTACAGCGTTCTGAGAAAAATCATTGTTAGGAATTGCATTAGGATGCCAAGTTACAGACAATACCATGCCATTCACATCAGCTTTTCCTACCTGTAAAGTTTGAAATGTATAAAGCGTAGGGCTAGCAAATAGTGTTAATTTTCCTTGATTTGCTGCTGCTAGTTCTAAGGCTTTATTAATTCTATCTACATGGGGCGCTAACACTAAACTATCTGCGCCACTACTAATAAATTGAGAAATTACTGCATTGGGATTAAAATTGGCAGCAAAAAGATCGCAATTTGTTAGATTAACTTTGCCACCTGCGGCTAATATGCCTTTAACAAGCTCATCTTTAAACGACTGATTATCAATGGCTTTGGAATCAGCACAAATGCCAATATTAGTTTTGCGAGCAGTTTTGACGATGTGAGTAGAAAGACTCCCAGCAACAGAGCTAATACTAGGAATAGTGCGGAATATGTGGCTGCCAATGCCAGAGAGATTTTGGGCAAAACTGGTAGGAGAGATCATAACTAAACCTCCCTGTTGATAGACTGGGGCAGCAGCAATGGAAGCATTACTGGCGTTATGTCCCACTACAGCCAGAATACTGGTATCTTTAACAAACTGCGTTGCCAGCTGTTGAGCTAAACTGGGGTCGTTGTCATCACTGGCGATCGCTACCTGCAAAAGCTTACCATTAATACCCTCAGTCCGATTGATCCGATCTTGAGCTTGAGCCACACCACGCAAAATCTCTTTGGCGACATCTAGATTGCCACCAATTGGCACACTAACTGCGATTTTGAGATATTTACTCTTGTCTCCTTGGGAATTATTTAAATAAATTAACGTCTCTGGATCGTTGCGGTCTTTGAGCAGGGATGCTTTAAAATTATTTGCAGCACTGGTAAAGTCGCCCTTAGCAAAAGCTTGCACTCCTGCTTCTTTATCAGAGTTAGTATTAGCAGTAACTAAAATTTTTTTACCTAAACTGATTCGCTCTGATGTTGAACCTCTAGTTCCTTGACTTTTATTCTCTGGCGCTAAAGAAATTATATTTTTTCCAAATAATTGATTCCACAACCAAAAGCCAAAGCCCAGTAAAAAGGTGGTGGACAGTAGAGACAAAATTAGAAGCTTAGTTTCCTTCTGAGAATTCATAGGTTAATTAACAATAAATGATAATATTAGTGTGAAGCCGGTATCTACCATTCATCTATATCTACCTGTTCGCAACCTTGTTCAATCCCTTCGCGCATCAACTGAATATCATTTGGTGATATTCTACCCGCAAAATTTAATAATTGTTTACTTGGAACACCATGAATTTGCGAACTTACTAAAGTTCGAGCAAACTCCAGCACTCGATATTGCAAGTCTTCAGGCATAACTTTTAATTCTTCAATTAGCCGATCAAAAATCGGTGTATCCATGTTTATCCTGATAATTTTCGACTGTGGTTGCTAGTCCTTCTTTTACAGATTTTCACATTTCTGATACAGATAATAAGTAAATATTTTCCTTAATAGCCTTTGTGGGATTGACTCTAAAGCTTGAAGTTTTACTGCTGTGTGACCAAAGAATTCAATGGATATTGAAGAGTTTTTCAGTCGTTTAGATGCTGGGGAAAAGGATTTTTCAAGAGTCGATCTTAGAGGTGCAGTCCTAAGGGAAGTTGACTTGTCTGGCATTAATCTCAGTGGTGCTAATTTGAGTGGGGCAATCCTCTGTAAAACTAAGCTATGGGGTGCTGATTTAAGAGACGCTAATTTGAGTGGTGCTGATTTACGTGGTGCTGATTTGAGAGTTACTCGTATGGAGGGCGTCAATCTTGAAAATGCTAATTTCTTGAAAGTTAACTGGCGCGGCGCAGAAAAGTATGGGGCTTATTTCTACAATACAGTTATGCCAGATGGTGAACTCGTAACTGAACCAAACAGCTATGAATGATCGCTACAAACATATTCGACTTTGGCATCAGAGATTGTGACGAGTTACAAAGTCTTCTACACTGACAGAAATAGGTTTTAATTTTCAATGGCGGCTCCTCATGACGGTCAACGATTCTGAATACATCAGGCAAGCTGAAGCCACTCGTGTGCGTGTACTAAGCGAAGCACTACCTTATATTCAACAATTTGCTGGTCGCACTGTTGTTGTCAAATATGGTGGCGCAGCCATGAAAGACAGCACACTCAAAGACAAAGTTATCCGCGATATTGTATTCTTATCCTGCGTGGGCTTGCGTCCAATTGTAGTACACGGTGGTGGCCCAGAAATTAACAGTTGGTTGGATAAGCTGGGCATCGAACCACAATTTAAGAATGGTCTGCGAGTCACTGATGCCCCCACAATGGATGTGGTGGAAATGGTTTTAGTTGGTCGAGTTAACAAAGAAATTGTGGCGTTAATTAACCAAGCTGGTGGATTGGCTGTAGGACTTTGCGGTAAAGACGGTAATCTATTTACAGCCCGTCCCCAAGGTCAAGAAGACATCGGTTTTGTGGGGGAAGTCAGCAATGTGAATATCAAGATTTTGGACACCCTGGCTAGCAATGGCTATATTCCTGTGGTATCCAGCGTTGCCGCAGACGAAACAGGGCAAGCTTATAACATTAACGCCGATACTGTAGCTGGAGAAATCGCTGCTGCACTAGGAGCAGAAAAGTTAATTTTACTCACTGACACCAGTGGAATTTTAAAAGATTACAAAGACCAGTCAACCTTAATTCCTAAAGTAGATATTCGCGAAGCTCGTGAACTGATTGCTGGTGGTATAGTCAGCGGCGGCATGATTCCTAAAGTCAATTGTTGCGTGCGATCGCTTGCTCAAGGAGTACGTGCAGCACACATCATCGACGGCCGCATTCCCCACGCCCTACTATTAGAAATCTTTACTGATGTTGGGATTGGGACAATGATTCTCGGTTCGCAATTTACGTCATAAGAGTACTGTTAGCGATAGCAGGGCGTTTAGCCCGTTAAAAGTAGAGACGCGATTAATCGCGTCTACAAGAGTTAGGAGTTATTTTCTCCCCCTGCTCCCCCCACTCCTCACTCTACCGAGGATAGGTAATAATAACCCGCGATCGCCCGTCGCTAAATGGTGTACGACGCCATGAGTTATTGATAATCACCGGATTAACTAGTGTTGAGTCGCGAATTGTAGGATTAACCAAAGTTGGATTAATTAAAGTCGAATTTCTCACCCTATGTCTGACCCCAGGATAGGAATAATTGTAGTAATCAGTGCGTTGTGGTGTTAATCCTGTTGCTGGATCTACAGGCATGGGTGTGGGAATCGGACTACCATAAATGAAGGAACCAACAGTAGGCGATCGCCTAATTCCAGAGCCACTATCAATTATAATTATCTCGGCGGATGCTGGA
Organism: Nostoc sp. CCY 9925; assembly: GCF_963920935.1. NCBI lineage: Bacteria > Bacillati > Cyanobacteriota > Cyanophyceae > Nostocales > Nostocaceae > Nostoc > Nostoc sp. CCY 9925. The sequence continues at coordinate 8,996 of NZ_CAWUDO010000013.1, forward strand.
GCGATGGCAGCGCTCATCACTGCCAGAGATATGCCTGCTCCTAGCCAATACAATTGTGAATGCTTGATTTTCAGCATATTTTGATAACTTGTATTTGATACCGGACTTTTTAACGAGAAAATAGCCATAGCTACTTAGTTAAAATTTTAGAAGTTTATCTAGTTTCAGGTTGTCAGCTTGTGAAAAGATTTTAAAAAGATTGCTGGCATTGGCAAAATAAAAATAGTGGTAATTTGTGAGCAGAACGTGAGTGCAGAAAGTATAGAAATTGCTAAAACCCGCTACCAGACTGGAAAAGTTGCCTTTGAAAATGGGCAATATCGCGAAGCTGTAGAAAATTTAGAAAAAGCCAGCGCCCTATTAGCTCGCAATTCTCGTCTTGGGGGTGAAGTCGAAATTAGCCTGGTGACTGCTTATGAAGCGGCTGGACGCACAGATGATGCGATCGCTCTTTGCGAAAGACTCAAACGACACCCACATTTTGAAACTAGCAAACAAGCGCGGCGGATGCTTTACATCTTAAAAGCACCAAAACTCAAAAGACCTAGCGAGTGGATGACTCAAATCCCGGATTTGGGCGCACTACCCGATAACGAACTCAAAATTACTGTAGCTGCTAAGTCTCCTAAATCTCCTCAACAGCAGAAGCCAAAACTGACTGAGCGAGAATTCGTTGACCTCAGTCAAGTCAATACCAAAGATAATCGCTTTATCTGGGTAGCGTTAATTGCAATTGGTTTAACTATTTTGTATTTGGTTTGGTTGAGTGTTTTTGCAGCGCCTGTTTGATCCCCTACTCACCACCGATATTATTACTCCAGATTGTGATTTTAACGCTTTTGCAAATCTGTTAGCTGCACCAGATTTGTTTAGTTGATGCCCTGAACTTTAATGGCATTCTTTTTCGATATACAGCAGATTTCAAGGAAAGCGAGGTACATTATCTAGTCTTGAAATTTAGGTCGATACGTATTCTAATTCTAAATTCTGCTGTATCAGGTACAGCTAAATTTTTACAGACAATGATGGTATACATCAGCTGTCATTTTCGCAATGTAGCCCCAATTATAGTATTGAGCTAACTCGAAATTGTGCTGCCCCATCAACAATAGCTCATGCTGCTTTTCTAAAGCGGAATTCATGGCTTTCGTTAAGCCATTTTCATCATCGATTTGGTATAAAAATGCCCCTTGATCGTCAAGCACTTCTCCAATACAACCTTTGCGCGGTGCTATGCAGGCTCTACCAAAAGACATTGCTAAAATTACCGCACCTGATGTCAAAATATCTCGATATGGAAAGATAACTACATCACAAGCATTCATATAAACTTGAACTTCATCGTCTGGAACGAAGCCTGGGAAGAATTTGATTCTTGGATCGTTAGCAATCTTTTCCTTCAGCGTATCTGTGATTTCTTGACTATCATTGTAAACTCTACCCGCAATGACTAGCTGAATGTTATCACTCTTGTCACTATATAGTTTACTAAATGTATCTATAAGTTCAAATACTCCTTTGTAGGGACGAATAGTACCAAGGAAGAGAAAAACAAGACTAGAATCTTCTAAACCTAAACTTTTTCGCGCAGTTTCTTTTTCAATCTTATTTTCGTAACAGTCTATGTAATTTCCATGTGGAACAACAAAGATTTTATCTGTATTTTTTAGAGAAAATTCTTTGATAATCTCTTCTTTTGCTATTTGGCAATGAGCAATTATAGCATTAGCTAACCTAGCTACGGTAATGCTATAAATCCGATCTAAAATTAAGTATTTATTTTCATGATTCTTGATGTTATGTACAGTCCAAATAATTTTTATGCCAATCAACTTCAGAATAATTAACTCAGAGATAATTATAACAAATTTAATTATATTAACAAATTGATTTTTTGAACGTACAAAGAATGGGTGTAACCATTGCAAATGTACTATATTTGCTTTTTGTGGGAAAATTACTGTAGATAAAAAGAAGGTTCTTGAAGAAGAAGTTTCAGGTAATACTAATTCAATACCCACATTTTTTAGATTATCTATTAGCTGTTTGATATAAGGGTTATTATCGTTTACTATAGGTAAAAAAATAGATTTTATATGCTCTATTTTGGACGTTATTTTAATAAGTTCTGTTGGTGTCATGTTGATTTTATCTCACAGTTGATATAAATAAATATGCTTACCTAAGCAAACACTGTAATGTGTCACATTCATAATAATAATTATATATTTTTACCGTTAATAAACAACTCTATTTTCAATCAAATCAATCAAAATGTTAACCATAAAATCTTACAGTTTTTGCATATCTGAATCAAGAGCCAGGGAAGCAGAGAGTTAGGACAAATAAAGGCTAAGAATTGAATAGCTTCCCTGGGAAAAGTTTTTAACCTGCCTGAATTTATTGATGGATTAAAAAGGAAAATTAGCTTCGGGATTGCAAAGCAGAGAGAAACAATAATTTCTGATTTTAAACCCTGGATTTTACTATGGGGTTTACCCTCTGCTCTCCATCTCAAGAGGTTTCTGTTTTGATAACTAATTGGCAAGGCTTGGAACTTCTATTTTAAAATCTCCAAAATCATATCAAAGTTAGTGGCTGCTGCCTGCTTAACTTTTGGTAGTACTTGATTTAGTTGACTAGCTACTTCGTGACGTTTATTCCAACAGTTAACGATCGCTTCACAAGCTACATCAGCATTGAGAAACTGTTGAATTGAAATCAGTACTCCATTATTATGCAATGCTTCGGAACCGAAAAGATCCGTCATAATCCCCTCTGCTTTGACTGAATAACCGACTGGCATAGTACAGATACCACTTGAAAGCCCAGCGATCGCCGGATGCATTCTTTCGGCTACAACCATGTCGCAGGCTCCAATTAAGCCTTTAAACTCTGAGGCTGTGTGATCTGCACCCGCAAGTCGAACATCCCGATTGTAGTCAAGGGCTTTTAACAATTGTGTGGCAAAGATGCGATCGTCGTTATTGGCGTTGATTTCTTGAACGTGAGGAATAATCAATACCTGCGCCTGAAATTCGTTAACCATTAGCTTGACTACCTGACACCAGACATTAATATGGTTGTCGTAATCTTGACCTGCATAACGGCAAATAGCCTGACTAGGTGCGATCGCAATTTTAGGTCTATCTAGGTCAACACCATAGTTTGTGAGAATTTTAGCTACAATCTCTGAAGACGGTGGTCTCAACAAAAAAGCTGGATCGGCAGTGTGTTTCACCAGTGAAGGGTCTAAGCCTAAATCTTTAGTCACATATTTGTAAGAAAGTTGTTCCCGAACGGTAACGAATTTAGAACGACGAGCGACTTTCAACCAAGCATCCACTTCATTCTGAGTTTTGAATGGTCCAATTGATTGAGCTAGAAAGACAACGGGTACACCAGCATCCAACGCTAAATTTAATGGTAATAAATGTCGATTCAATCTCCCATAATCAGAACTGAATACATCTCCTCCTGAAGCAATCACAATTGATGCTTGACGTATTTTTTTTACATTCGATTGGTAGTCAGTTGATAAGGGTCTATAAAACTGAGAAAGAATGTTACGTAACTTGTGCAGCCGTGTTCTATTAGCATTTCTCAGATAATCTTTAATTGCCTTTGAGCCAAAAACCTCTAGCCGGATTTCGTCATAATCAGGTGAATCAGTCAACACATCTATACCTAAATTAGGCTGACGCTCTAGTAACTGTTGAATAGTAGGAATGACTAATGCTTCAACACCTCTATTACGTAACCCAGTAACTCCTGTAATAATTGCGTTCATGATGATTTCTACCCTTTGGTTATTTTTCTAGTAAAGATAAAGCGTTGCAATTTAGATATGACAATGAGTATTTTTTTTACTACTTATCAAAAACATAATTACCATTTTGACAGATAAAAACTTTTTTGTTGTATTTTAAGAAGTTCCCAATGGAAACTGAGCAACTCAATTATTTGATAATATTTATCTTGCTGCTTTTCGAGCAAATTAATCATATCGGTCAAAATAGCATCATCACCGAGATTGTGATTACCGTAAAATCCCCATATAACAGCTTCCTTTTTCCTAGCCAAAATTTCTCCTTAAAAATTGAAAGTTTCTTTAATAAAGATGCTCAGAAATCCTGTTTGATAATTGTTATCAATCCTATGTCTCCTTGCTGTCATAACAAGCAGTATTTATTAACTCCCACAATTTTGATGCAATCACAAAAATTGATAACAAGTATACTGTGACACCTGCCACTATGGCAAGAACTATTAGTACACAAGAAGGAGCTAGTACCCCAAGGCGGAATTCAAAATTCAAAATTCAAAATTAATGCAGCATAAGCGTTTGGTTGATTTGGAATGGTCTGTTTATTTCCACCGACCTCTACTAGGATAATTATTGAACCTCCATTAATAAATATCCAAAACAAAAATTTCCCAGCCTACTATATGACAAGCAACTAGTTGAATAACAGCTTATCGCTCAAGTTATTTGATAAATTTTTCAGATTTTCATAAATGATTTATTTGTGTAATTTTCCAAACTCATCATTAATGAAAATATTTGACCTAAGCAACAAATAAATTCAGTAATAGTCGTTTAATCCACCTAACTGCTCGTTTCCATAATGGTTGCTTAATATATAGCTGTTGATATCTCTGTACTAAGGGGTCTAGCCGCTGCTTAAATAAAGAAAATTCACCAGCATCAACGGCACCCTTGAAAGCAACATGACTGTCTGCTGCTAAAGCTACTCTCAGAAGTTGCCGTTCTTGAAGGGTTTTATTGAGATGGTTGGCTTTGGGTTGAACTCGTTTTTGGGGACGCCATTGACCTTTTAAATCAGTTAAGTGCAAACGATAAGCCAAGCCTTCTCGTCGATGCTGAAAACCTGATTTTTGTGATTGGGAAACTTCATCAGCACTAATTTGATCGAGCTTTAATTGTTCTGCACTCATAGCACGCTCGATCATTTGCTTGATCGCTGGATGACGCACAACTACAACGTTTGTACCTTTACTATCTTTAACGTACTGAGGTAGCCAAGCATCACCAACTGTGACATCTGCTGTTTCCCCTACCACATCATCACAATAGTCACAAGCTTTGTATTTGAAGAAGCCCAACCCCCAATCAGTACCGTAAAGCTCGCGTACAGGCATAACGTGAGTGGCTATCTGTCCATCTTGTTGAATTCCAGTCACTTCAACACCATATCGATTGGCGTCTGCACCTGGTAATTTTTTGCGAAAGTCAATTGTCAAAAGATTACCAGGTGCAATACCAGCTTGCCAAGCAAACATCTCGGCGAAGCGCATACTTTTAAGATGTCCGCAAACTAGCGCTAGGCAGAATTTGATCCTTTCAGCTAATACTTCATCTTGTCGCATCAACAGACGGACAGCTTTAATAAAACATGGAATACCAACTATGGCATAATTTCCTGGTCGTTCACGAATTAGCTGTATTACCTCAGACATTTCCACCGGATAATAGCGCGACTTAGCACCATTATGTACCTGTTGTGTAGTTGTTGAAAGTTGATAGGAAAATAGTCTAGGATCTGATTTTGAGGGATGCCGTTGATGCACATGAATCACACCATCTACTAATCCTTGACTGAGAAGATTACTCACAATCCAAGTTCCCATACCTCCGGAACTACCGCGATCGCGGAAACCATTTTCTAATACATAACCGGCATACGTAGCTAAATGATAGCCAATTTTATCATGATATTTGCAACTATTACTGAATAATGGTTGGCTAATTTGGTCTTCATTTAGACTTGTATTGGAAAAAGGGCATACAGATTGAACTGAATTAGTTACAGCTGACCGATCTACCAATTGATCGATAGTCGCTTGGAACTTACCATACTCATCTAATTGCATTTTCAAAGGAGAGCTACTGATCGCAGCGCAAGCACCACAGCCGATGCAGTAACCACCATCAATTACAGTTTCTAATAAGTTAGTTACGTTAGAAACTACTCTGTTGTCCGCAATTTGTTCATTTTTAGTCATACAATCCTTAGCCTACTAGGTTAACGGGAAATGTTTACTACTTGCCAAAAAAGTTTTGGTGAAATTAACAAAATGCATAAAACGTATACTATTGTACCTAATGCTATGGAAATAGCTAATATTCCAGAAGAAGTAATTAAGTTACCCAAAAAGTACTTAACACTAAAGATACTCATCAGCATAATTATTGTTCCTGCTAAAGGAACAGCACCTTGGCGCAGATAAGTCCATATATCAATACGAATTAACTTCCAAACTACCCAAACATTGAGTGGTGCCATCAAATAACCTCTGATCACGTAAGCCGCTGCAACAGCAACAATTCCCCATTGAACTGCTATAGCGAAAGCAACAACATTGCTGACAGCTTGTATGAAATCTAAAGCCAACTTCCAAGAAGGTTTTCCAACAGCCATCATCACAGAACCGTTGAAATAAAAATAAGCATAAAGAATACCAATAAGATTCAAAACTTGCATGACTGGAATACTTGGCGACCATTTTTGTCCAAATATTACCGTTATTATTTCAGGTGCTAATATTACTGTGGCTAAGAACCCTGGAAAAGTAATTAGGCTTGTCATTTGGATGGCTTTGTAAAGCGCATTGCGTAATCTTTCAGGTTCTTGCTGTAATTTGGAAAAGGTGGGAAGAGAAACTTTGACAATAATGCTAGTTAGTAATTGCGTCAAGATTAAGAGTAAACGATAGGCAACGCTGTAATAGCCCAACGCAGTAGAACCCAGAAAATAACCAATTAAAAAATCGTCTGAGCGGCGGTTTAAAAAGCTAAATAAATTCATCCCCATTACATTCACTCCAAAGGCAAATAGTTCTTTGAAGTGTCTTTGGGAAAATTTGAATCCTGGACGCCAATCACTGACCCACCAAAGTACTAAAACTTGTACAAAACTATTAGTTAATTGCTGACCTACAAGACTCCAAACTCCAAATCCCATAAACGCCATAGTTAGGCCTACTATACCGCCAATAACCACCGCTATTAATGAGCGTATAGCAAGAGACTTGAAAGCTAGTTTCCGCTGAAAAGTTGCTTCTTGAACGCTGCTAAAAGCACTGATTATAAAGCCTAAAGATAAACAGCGGATGATTGGCGTAATCTGCGGTTCTTTGAATAAATCAGCAATCAATCCAGCACAAGCAATACTGAGTATTGCAGCCAGCCCACTGACTCCTAAATTAGTCCAAAAGGCAGTATCTAAATGTTCTTTTTCTATATCTTGACGTTGGACGATCGCTTGCGAAAGACCTTGGTCAAGAAAGACTTGCAAAAAATTTAAAAATATGGTTGAAAGCGCGACTAAACCAAAAGTTTCTGGCCCCAGCAAGCGTGCCAGTATTAAGAAAACGCCAAGGGAAATTATTTGACGACCCCAACTGTCTAGAGCAGACCAAAATACCCCCTTAACAGCTTTTTGCCGTAAATTTGATGAATCTTTAGGTGATTGCATTATAGAATTTACCTATGAAATAACTTACTATCTAAGTGTAAAATTTCCATATATCAGCAACTAATTGAACTATTTATTTTCATTCAATTTACTGATAGGATCTTTTGTTTATTTATAGTTATTAACCAATTATCTTTACCCACAACCGACATAGAAGAATATATGTAACGGTATTTGATGTAGTTTATCGAAAAATATTTTTTAATCTTCAATAATTACTCATTGAAGACTCTACCACAATTTTTTTACATATTGGTAGTCATGGAATAAACTTTAGCAGAAAATTTATTGATAACTTTATTGAATTTTTATACAAAGTATTTGGGTGCTGACATTTTCACGTTTGAGGTAATATGTAACTTTGGTAACCATTGATGACAATATAGTCGGGAAATAGCACTCCCTTTTTATTTTTGAGTTTACTTCTTCGTCGGCAATCAGCCCTGGATCGATTCTCTATTGTCTTTTGGCTTGAGAAGTAAGTCATTTTTTGAGGCAATCAAATTTGATTTCGACACATCAGAACTTATTAAACAACAAGTCAGATAACTCACCGCGCAACACAACATGTAGTATTAAGTACGCTTAATTACTTATTAATAGTAATCTATGTTTATGTAGTAATCCGCTTTGATTATTGAACTTAAAGCAGAATTCACAATTCAGGAGCAAAGCTAAAGATACTGCACCAAGGCGCTAGAATTCATAAGTAAAACAGGCTTTATATTTAGCTTTGAGAGTGAGGCTATGTATTTTACTTTCCTTGAAACTCGCTGTATTTGTTCTTGGCAGGTAGTAGTGAGTACAAACGCGATTAATCGCATTTGTACAGGTAAAGAATTAGCTTTTTTAAGTTGATGGCGAGTTTTTTCACGCAATCAAATAGAAGTCCTAATAGTTATGTTTTAGCAGTATATATAGTTTTATAGTCATCAAGCGCAACTCTCACTCTAATTATGATGTATTTTCCGGAACATCATATAAATAACTTGCTGCGTGCTGATTTTTCTCCATAGTGTTGAAGTCTCAATTAAAGAGCTTAATTATACCAGTAAATAAAATATAGTAATTTGCTTTGATTTTTGAAATTATTTACAGGGAATCCGCCTTTTCTAGGTGTACGAAGTTTTTCAATAATCAAATAGGAGTCGTATCCCAATTTGACAAAGGTATAAATTTGACTTGATTGGCAAATTTTTGAAAGTCTTGTTTAATAAGCTAAAGCTACTAGGGCATTATGGACTTGACTTTAGACCCCTAAAATGTCAGACTCTGATGATTTTTGAATGTTCCTCAGAGGGTTAATCAACAAGTTAGCATCAAATTGGGAAAGCTTTTGAGCAGTTTCTCCATAGGAGCTAGTCTGTTAAGAACTTTCCCAAAATTGTAGGAACTGGGGTGGAAACCTTTAGCACCAGATTGCCTTCTGTTGAGGTAAAAGTCAAGATTGGTTAAAAAGTTTGACTTTTGGGGAGATTTATAGTTATGCGTTCTTCAATTTTAGGACAAATTTTCTTGTGGTTAGTCAAACCATTGAGGTTTATATTGACAAAGATGAGGTTTCTTTCGCCACAAATTAGTCGAAATCGAATGAACCGGGTTTTTCCAATCCAAAATCCTATTTTGTGGTTAGTACTGTTAACATCTGTGCTGCTGTCTGGTTGTGTTAAGTATGATGTGGGGGTCAACTTTAATAACTCCAATAGTGGTGAATTAGTACAACATATTAAATTGGGAGAGCAGCTAACGAGTTTTAGTGGCGATTATGTATATGAATGGTTAAATAGCATAGAGCGCCGTGCCCAGAAGCTTGAGGGCAAAGCGCAGCGAGTTTCTCAAGAAGAAATTATTGTGACAATTCCTTTTAGTAGTGGCGGGGAATTGCAAGAAAAGTTCAATCAATTTTTTAACTCGCGGGCGAATCAACCCTCTGAACCTGTGCAAAGTGAATCTGGTTCAGAACTACCAAAAATTGAATCAAACGTAATTTTGGAGCAGAACAACTTTTTACTGTTAGTAAAAAATCGGTTGATTTATGATTTGGACTTGCGATCGCTGTCTCTAATTTCCAACAAAGGAAACGTCCTAGCTAACGCTGGTTCGATTCTCGATTTAGAATTTGCCCTCAAGACTCCTTGGGGAGCAAAAAATCTTCCACAAACTGAAACTGCGATCGAGCCGGAAAAGAATGGAAATCAACTGCTATGGAAACTCAAGACTGGTGAGCTAAATCATATAGAAGCTGTTTTTTGGCTTCCCAGTCCGCTTGGTATCGGTGCATTTTTAATTATCCTGTTTGTCTGGGGAGGATTGTACTTAAGATACAACTTTATGCCAGATCCCAGGATTCAGTTTTCTCCCATTTCTCCCAAAGCACCAGTAACTTAACCCTCTTGTGTCAAACTGGGAAAACCCAATCGCTGAAAGCCTTTCGGAGCTTTACTTTTCAGTTTTTGACTATAAATTTTAGTTTCTATTAGAAAAGAAAAGCTCAAAGCTTGATTAGATAAAGGTTTCAGTGTTTCGCTACGATTATTGTTTTCCGGAAGTGACAGAACAGGGTTAAGAACAGTAGGCTATTGACGCATCCAATATTATCAGTTTAGCCGATGCATTTTTCGTCGGCTTTTTTACTTATAAAATTCTCTAAAAAAAGAATATACATTGTTCAGAACCCAGATATAATCTGCTTTAATTTTTGAACTTATTTACATGGCTGGGAAGTGGTAGAGACGCGATGAATCGACCTCTGTAAGAGACTGAGTAATCAGACTTTTCGAGTTGAGGGCGAGTTTTTTAACGCAATAAAATAAAAGTCCTATAGTTACTTTCTGGTAACTACTTTACTTGAGTAAGTATTTACTTTTAGTATCTGACATAATGCTTGGAAATTTACAATCAAAAGCAGTAAATCCCAGTCAACCAGGAGATAATTGGTGGCAAACATCTTACACATTGATTCCAGTCCCCGTAGCGAACGATCGCACTCCAGAGAACTATCAAAGGAATTCATCACTGCTTGGAAAGCAGCGCATCCTGAAGATGCGATCGCCTATCGAGATTTAGGGCGTCACCCAGTTCCTCACGTTGATGAACCTTGGATTGCAGCTGCATTTTCACCGCCAGAAACCCACACTCCAGAATTAACCGCAGCGATCCGGATTTCAGACGAGTTAATTGATGAATTTTTAGCTGCCGATCGCTACGTCTTTGGAGTACCAATGTATAACCTCAATATACCTTCCACTTTTAAGGCTTACATCGACCAAATCGTTCGCGTTAACAAAACTTTTGCTATCGATGCTCAAGGCGGCTATGAAGGCTTAGTGGAGGGTAAAAAGGCAGTTATCATCACCGCTCGCGGCGGTGACTTTAGCACCACATCCCCTTTCGCTGCCTATGACTTCCAAGAACCTTACCTGCGGGCAATTTTGGGCTTTATTGGGCTGACAGACATTCAATTTATTAACGCTAATAGTCTGAATGAAGGTGATGCCACTCGTACCCAATCTTTAGCAGAAGCACGGACAGCAATTGAAGATTTGATTACTCAGTGGTAAGAGGGACTGGAGACTAGGGAATAGGGACTAGGAAGCTTTCCTAATACCCAGTCCCCAATCTTTGCGTCCTCTTTACGGTGATAACCGCTGAATTTTCCAATTGCCATTATCTAAATGGCTATAGAGTAAGCGATCGTGCAGACGACTAGAGCGTCCTTGCCAAAATTCAATTTCTGTGGGGATCACTCGTAAGCCTCCCCAATGAGGTGGTCGGGGGATCTCTTGATTTTCATATTGACTCTTAAACTCTTCCATACGTCGCTCAAGAACTTCTCGGCTTTCTAATACTTCGCTTTGATTAGATACCCACGCACCCAGACGACTGCTGGCAGGACGACTGTGAAAATATTGGTCAGACTCGGTTTGGGAAACTTTCTCTACATAACCACAAATCCGGACTTGACGTTCCAGTTCCGCCCACCAGAAAACTAAAGCCGCCAGCGGATTTTCTGCGATTTCTTGTCCTTTGTGACTGTTATAGTTGGTGAAGAAAGTAAAGCCCCGTTCGTCAAAATCCTTGAGCAGCACCATTCTGGCTGAAGGCTTACCATCTGGTGTAGAGGTAGCAATGGTCATGGCATTGGGTTCGGGAAGTTGTGCTGATACTGCCTGCTCGAACCACTTTTTAAACTGAATAAAAGGATTAGGGTCAACTTCAAGTTCGCTCAAACCTTGCAAGGTGTAGTCTTTGCGAAGGTCAGCTACGGTTTTGTCCATTTTAATTTGCTTCCTTGCTATCAGATAGGCTAATACATTTCTTTGTTAAAAATATCTACGATCGCGATCGATACTAACGCCAGTTTTACAATTTATCTCAAGGAGTCCTAAAACAGATTGCCTCAAATGCGCCGTTCTGCCTCCCTTAAACACTTGTTAATCTATGGTCTGAGCGGTCCGCTGATCGCTTTAAATGTCTGGTTGCTATCTGTGCTTTTTCGCTATTTCCAGCATCCAATTAGCATTTTGAGCATTGCAGCAATTTTGGCTTTTTTACTCAATTACCCGGTTAAGTTCTTTGAACGCGCTCGAATTACTCGCACTCAGGCGGTGATTATTGTTTTGCTTACAACTTTGACCGTTTTGGTAATCCTGGGTGTGACTCTAGTACCAATAGTGATTGACCAAACAATCCAATTATTAAATAAGATTCCTGATTGGTTAACTACCAGTCAAGCAAACCTACAGCAGTTTGAGGCCATCGCCAAGCAACGACGTTTGCCAATTGACTTGAGGGTTGTGAGCAATCAAATCAATGCCAACATTCAGAATGTGGTACAACAGCTAGCTTCTGGTGCAGTGGGATTTGCAGGAACACTATTGTCAGGATTATTCAACATAGTATTAATAGTAGTCCTGGCCTTTTATATGCTTTTGTATGGCGATCGCGTCTGGTATGGTCTGGTGAATCTTTTGCCTTCTAATATAGGAGATCCCCTTACTGCATCCTTGCGGCTAAATTTCCAAAACTTCTTCCTGAGCCAGCTGTTGTTGGGACTATTTATGGTAATAACCCTGACGCCAATTTTCTTAATCATGAAAGTCCCTTTTGCTCTATTGTTTGCCATACTAATCGGGATCTCAGAACTCATTCCCTTTATTGGAGCATCTCTCGGCATTGGTCTAGTGACGATTTTGGTATTGTTGCAAAATTGGTGGTTAGCAGTTCAAGTTGCTCTGGTAGCAATTCTCATGCAGCAGGTTAAAGATAATCTATTAGCTCCCAGATTACTCGGCAATTTTATCGGACTCAATCCCATCTGGATTTTTGTTGCTATCTTGATGGGGTATGAGATTGCTGGATTGTTAGGGACACTTGTTGCTGTTCCCATTGCCGGTACGATTAAAGGCACTTTTGATGCCATCAAAAGCGGTAAACCAGGTAACTTTGTATCAACAGTCACTATCCCTCATGAGCCGCCCCTTGATTAAATTAGATAGTTGGGTAAATATGCAATGTTGGTTTAAGAATTGTCGCGTGCCTATTGTAACTCTGTGCCTAAAGCATTTAATAGTGAAGCAATGCCAATAATTGACTAGGGGATTGGAAAATGCAAAAGTATGTATGTACAGTTTGCGGTTATATCTACGATCCAGCAGAAGGTGATGAAGACGGCGGTATAGCAGCAGGAACGGCCTTTGAAAGCATCCCAGATGATTGGGTGTGTCCTACTTGCGGCGCTACAAAAGAAGATTTTGAACCTTTGGAAGGCTGAAAATAAAAGTTAGCCTAGAGAGTAGATGCCTGAAAAGAGATATTTTTGAAATTGTTACCGTTACAAATTGTAGTTATTGGGGGCGGGGCAGCGGGTTTTTTTGGCGCGATCGCTTGTGCTAAAGTTAACCCTGATGCCCAAGTTACTTTAATTGAAGCTAGTCGCCAACCCCTAGCGAAAGTGCTCATTTCTGGTGGTGGACGCTGTAACGTCACTCACGCTTGCTTCGATCCTGGGGAATTAGTGCAAAATTACCCCAGAGGCGCGAAAGCCTTGCGAGGGGCTTTTACTCGGTTTCAAGCTCAAGATACAGTAGCTTGGTTTGCTAAGCACGGAGTCTATTTAAAAACTGAAACCGATGGTCGAATGTTTCCTGTTACCAACACTTCAGAAACAATTGTCGAATGTCTAATTAAAGCTGTGGCTACATCTGGGGTCAAACTTCGCATCGGTACACCTGTAACTTCAGTAAAACGCACTTCCAAAGACCAGGGGTTTGATATCCTCTTGAAGTCAGGAGAGACAATTAAATGCGATCGGCTACTTCTTGCGACAGGTAGTAGCTTGGCAGGTTATAAAATTGCTAGGGAGTTAGGACATAACATCGAATCACCCGTTCCCTCTTTATTTACCTTCAACATTCTCGATCAAAAGCTGAGGGAGTTGGCTGGAGTTAGTGTTAACTCTGTACAGTTGCGATTATCTGTAGGCGGAAAGTCCCAATTACAACAAACTGGACCATTACTGATTACTCATTGGGGTTTGAGTGGCCCTGCTGTTTTAAAGCTTTCTGCTTGGGGCGCAAGAGTTTTGCACGAAAGCCGCTATCAAGCAACATTATTAATTAATTGGTTGCCTCATTTGCAACAAGAACAAGTACGACAACAAATTTTAGCAGTCAAGGATGAATGGGGAAAGAAAGCGATCGCATTGCATCGTGGTGTTGACCTGCCCCATCGTCTCTGGCAATATATCATTGCCCGCGCAGGTATTACTACAGAGGATCGTTGGGCAGAAATATCTAATAAAACGTTAAATCTGTTGGTGCAAGAACTGACTCAGGGCCAATATTTAATTAGTGGCAAAGGAGTTTTTAAAGAAGAATTTGTTACTTGTGGCGGCGTCAACCTCCAAGAAGTAAACTTTAAAACAATGGAAAGTAAATTAGTTCCTGGTCTTTATTTTGCTGGAGAAATTTTAGATATTGATGGTGTAACTGGCGGCTTTAACTTCCAAAGTGCTTGGACGACCGCGTATTTAGCTGGTAATGCAATGGGAACTAATACAGCACTTTGCAAGTAAATCAAGTACAGATCTTATTGCTCCATTGCTCTCTTGCAATTAAGACTGTCCTAACCTATATGAAATCTCTTGATCTCTAAATATTATAGGGGTTTAGCAATGCTAAACCCCTACTCACTACTAGCTATTTTCAAGTTAGATGCTCATACGTTCAATCAAGCAACGAGGGCATGAAAATATTTCTTTTCTAGTCTCCAGTCCCCAGTCCCGATTTTCAAAACAGGTATCGCCATGATGAAGAGATACTGGCTAAATGTCAAATCTGAGGGCAAAATTACTGGAAATTCTTACCTAAAACGAGAATTTTGTTTACGACGTTGCTTATGCCTAGCAATTGCTTTACGCTTCTCTTTTTCTATTGGCGTCTCGAAGTGACGTTTTTTTCTCATATCTTGGAAAATTCCTGCTTTAGAAACTTCCCGCTTAAATCTTCGTAAGGCTGATTCAATACCTTCATTCTCTCCTAAAACTACTTGTGTCATTCTCATTCCTCCTGAATGTGGATGAATAATTCAAAACTATATAGAAAATAAAATATTCCAGCAGAGTCGAGCCTTTGCTTCGATCTGCTGGAGACTCTAGATGTGAAATTTTTAAGAATCGATTTAGTAGTTTCTGTTGCGACGGGCATTACCGCCACCCCAGCTACCACGAGAGGAGTTGCTTCTTTCCTCACGGGGTTTAGCTTTGTTTACTCTCAAATCACGTCCCATCCATTCAGCACCATCAAGTGCTTCAATTGCAGCTTGTTCTTCTGCATCTGTTTGCATTTCTACAAAAGCGAACCCACGCGGCTTACCTGTTTCTCTATCTGTAGGCAATTGAACACGGGCTACCGTTCCGTATTCTGCAAAAGCCCGCCTGAGGTCGTCTTCCGTAACCTGATAGGACAGGTTACCAATGTAAATTGACATAAGAGTCTCCGAATTTAGGGAGTGTAGAGAGTTAAATTCGGAGAGACGCTTTTTAGAAATCAAAACGAGTTACTCAACCGAACATAATCCTTATATCGATAAGTGTAGCACAGCCTTTGAATATGGATTCACACTGAATTTCATTTCCAAAGCAAACTTTCAGGACAGGGTTAAAACCCTTCCAAAGACACGCTTTTGTTGCTTTTGTTATAACAGTTTCAATTTCAAAAGCAAATTAGTATTAACTAGCGATCGCTCTGAAAGTTAGTGTTTTGGAAATTTCAGATATGTACTATTTGTTAACGATTATTATTTACTATTGGGCTTTATTTTACCATAAATGACTGTGTTGAAAACGAAGTTTAAAATATTTATCTCTAAATGTCCGAAGTCGTTTTAGCTATCAGTGAACTGGGCTAAAATCCTTTCTGCTTCCTTACACAGCACCTCGTGATATTCACCGTTACTAGCCAGCAAACCTCCCCATTGATTGATATCACCGGTGTTGTATTGCAAAGGTCTACCATCGAAGTGAGTAAATTGACCTCCGGCTTCTGTTAAAATTAGTTCTGGGGCTGCCATATCCCAGTCTTTGGGAGCAGATTTGCCAGAGAGAGAAATGTAAATTTCTGCCTGTTGTTCGACAATTGTGGTGATTTTACACCCGACACTGCCAACAGCTTTTTGATTTTGACAGGGTAAGTTTTGCAGTAAATAATCTAATCGTTGGTTGCGGTGAGAACGACTCACCACTAAGGTTAAATCCTCAACTCGTTTACCTGACGACACTTGTAAAGGAACAGAGCCATCACGGGTTTCTACAAAGGTACCACCGCCTTTTGTAGCGTAATATAACTTCTGTGCTTCTGGAACTGCCACCACTGCTAATACTGGACGTGTTTCTTTGACTAAAGCAATGTGAATGGCATATTCCCCAGTTTTTTCGATAAAGTCGCGTGTGCCATCTAAAGGATCTATGATCCATACCCAAGGGGTAGAAGGTTGTGAAGACTGACTTAGGGATTGATAGGTTTCTTCGCTGATGTAAATAAAATCTTCATTACCGAGACTTGCTTGTAGCTTTTCAAGAATATATTGACTGACAGCTATATCGGCAACGGTAACAGGCTCATTTTGTTTGTATTCTACCGCTAAATTAGGATCTTTCGCAGTGCCGTGGTAATACGATCGCAGTATATCAGCTGCTTCCCAGCCTATCTGACGAGCGATCGCTAATATTTCTTGTAAGTCTTTCATTAATTTAGCCCGATTTAACTTAAAAATATATAACCTCACTCTAGGAACACAGATGCGCGTCCCTAGATGACATCCATCCAGCGCCGGGTGCCAAAAAATTGACAGGAATTGGCAGCGATATTTGCCGCTAGTGCTAGTGCATTAGTAAAACTTTCTCTTAAGATGTAGTGACAGAAGCCACCGTGAAAAATATCTCCAGCTCCTAAGGTATCAACGGCTTGAATCTGGGGCACATCTACAATACCAGTTTTAGTGCAACTCAAGTATTCAATTGGTTGCTCTCCGTGGGTAATGGCGATATGAGGAATATTAAATTTGCTCAGATAAGCAAAAACCTCTTCTGGGGTTTGACAATTGGGGGGATAAAAATTAGCCGAACAGATGGCGTAATCTACAAATGGTAGAATTTGCTCAAATCCCGATTTCCAGCTACCACCATCGATGACTACTGGGATATTTTGGGCTTTGGCCATTTGGGCTATAGAATAACCAACAGCAATCTGATGCCCATCAATTAATACTATGGCAACATTTTCTAAAATATTTGCTGGAATAGATGCGCTGCTGGCTTGAGTTTTCACAGAATTGATAGAAACCACAGCTCGTTGCCCTGTGGCTTGGGTAACAATAATCGAAGAGACTGGTGGTGCTAAATCAGTGCTAGGCTCAAGATCGGCGATCGCTACTTGATAATTTGCTAAATCACCTCGAATTAGCTGCCCCGTTGGATGAAAACCCACTACACCCAAGACTGTAGCCTGATTACCTAAATAGCTAAAAGTTACAGCCGCGTTTGTAGCTGGGCCACCTGCTGCCACACTATAGTCAATAGCAACAATCTTTTGATTATTCTGAGGTGGAGAGTCAGCGAGGTAAATTAAATCTAAGGTTACTAAACCTACAAATAACCCATTAGTCATTGAGCATTGGTCATTGGTCATTAGTCATTTGTGTTGTTAATAGTGTATGAATTATTTGTTTTAACTTCTAACTTTTGTACAGACGCGATTAACTTTCGTACAGACGCGATTAATCGCGTCTCTCCTAACTCCTAACTTTTACTCATGCAAACCGATCCCAAACCAAGAACACTTTACGTCGTTGGCACACCAATTGGCAATTTAGAAGATATAACTTTTCGGGCTGTGCGAATTTTGCAAACTGTGGATATTATTGCTGCGGAAGACACGCGCCACACAGGGAAATTGCTACAGCATTTTGAAATTAAGACACCCCAAGTAAGTTACCACGAGCATAATCGTACCAGTCGCATTCCAGAATTATTACAATATTTGGCGAATGATAAAGCGATCGCTCTGGTTAGTGATGCTGGAATGCCGGGAATTTCCGATCCTGGATATGAATTGATCAAAGCTTGTATTGAAGCGGGGATTTCTGTAGTTCCTATTCCTGGTGCGAGTGCAGCAATTACAGCTTTGAGTGCAGCTGGACTACCAACAGATCGGTTTGTTTTTGAAGGTTTTCTCCCAGCAAAAAGTCAACAGCGACGAGAACATTTAGAATCTTTGCAAACAGAATCTCGCACATTAATTTTCTACGAATCGCCTCACCGTTTGCAAGATACTTTACAAGACTTAGCAGAGATTTTGGGAAGCGATCGCCAAATCGTACTCGCACGGGAGTTAACTAAATTGTATGAGGAATTTTGGCGGGGAACAATTGCCGAAGCGATGGCCCACTACAAACAACGAGAACCCCAAGGTGAATATACCCTAGTTGTTGCCGGAATTGCACCGAGTCAGATCCAATTAACACAAGAGGAATTAAAAGCCGAATTGAAACAATTAATTAGTCAAGGAATATCGCGATCGCAAGCTAGCCGTCAATTAGCAAAAGTAACTTCTATGCCTCGTCGCCAACTCTATCAGCTAGCTCTTTCTTTAGCGATCGACTCGGATTTTAATATTTAAATGTATAAAAAAATTAATATTATGTATGCCAAATAGTACGATTATAAATAAAGTATCCGCGTTATAATTGCTAGATTTTAGATGGAAAGCTTAGTTCGTTTTTCCTTTTGGAAGCAAATTATTATTGCTCTCCTGTTTTATGTTGTTTGCAGTAGTATAGGTCTAGTTCTTTCAGCGGATGGAATTGCAAAATTAGCAGTACAAGAAGGAAAAGAGTTTCAGTACTGGGATGCGATTCATTATGTTAATTTGGGTTTCCAGCCTCGTTGTCAAACATTCTATCCACTCTGGTCTCAAATAAATCGTTTGTTTGCTCCAGAGAATCCCCTTATTGGTCTTCGATATGCTTTTGTAGTCTGTAACATGCTTTTTGTCTTGTCACTGCCTATCGTCTTATATGTCTTGCAAAAAGTAATTAAGTCACAAAGAGTAAGCTTTATCATTCTTATACTTTACGTTATTAATCCCAATTCTATTTTCCATAGTATTGGCTACACGGAAAGCTTATTTTCGCTTTGGGCAATTATTAGCGTAGTAGCTCTTTTATTTTCAAATTCTGTTTTTTGGAATGGTGTCTTAGCAGTATCTGTCATTACAATGTCTTTGTCTAGACCGAGTTTAGTGCAACTTCTCTTTGCTTCATTTAGTGCGTTATTTTGTGTATTTTTAGGAAGCCATTTAGAGTCTAAAACTTATTCTCAAATTAGGGAATGGAAAAAATACGCTATACCCACTGGATTAATTGCTATATGCGCCATTGTCGGTTATTCAATTTACGGCGTCTATTGTTTATTATCAACAGGAAACTTTTGGACTCCGTTTAAAGCTCAAGTCGAGTGGGGAAGAACTCTAAAGTTACGACCATTATTTCTGTTGTTTCCCAGATCCTTGTTAAACGATCTACATGGTCTGTATTTTCCATTTATCCTATTATTCTTGGTGCTGATCCTCATTTACTTTCATAGCAAACGCAAGAAGATTTTGCTGTATGTACCTAAACATCCTCTACTATGGATAACCCTTTTTTATCCTCCCATAGCGATTTTTATTTATTCTATCCGTTCTTGGCAGTTAGCCAAAACTGGTAAGCTGACTCCTCAATCTGTAACTCCAAACATTGTCAAACTGCAAACAAATTATGTGTTCTTTTTTTGCTTATTTATTTGTATAGCCAATGCAGCCATTGGATTTTTAGCGGCTTCGGATTATCTCTATAGCCTCGCAAGATTTGTGTTTGCAACACCCTTCTTTTTTATTGCATTTGGTATGGTAATAGACCATCTTGATACTCCAAAAACACAAGAATTTCTTTACGGGTGCATCCTAATTTCTGCCTTAGGACTAATCGAACAATGGTATCGTTGGGGCAACAACCGTTGGGTAGGATAATTGCATAAAATGTATTTTTGGTTGCTAAAAATAGGTTTGCAGCGATTAATCATGAGTTAAATAAAATTAGCCATATGCAAAATCAAAGCGTAAAAAGTACGTCTAATAACTCGCCTCTACTGTTCCTATTAATTTTAGCGATCGCTTTAAGAGTTTACAATATTAATTCACCAATAATCGGTATTCATTCCTGGCGTCAATCAGATACCGCAGCAATAGCCAGAAATTTTTATGAGAATGGTTTTAACTTATTTTATCCTCAAATTGACTGGGGAGGTAATTCACCTGGCTATTGCGAAACTGAGTTTCCCATTTATTCATTTATTGTTGCTCTTATTTACAAACTTTTTGGAGTTTCAGAATTTTGGGGTAGATTAATATCAGGTATTTGTTTTTTAGTAGCTCTTAACTTTCTTTATCAGCTTGTTGTTAAAATTTTAAATAAAAAAATTGCATTTTGGTCTTGTTTATTTTTTGTAATTTTACCTTTGAATGTTTATTATAGTAGAACGTTTCAACCAGAGTCGCTGCTGTTGATGTGTTCAGTTATCGGTATCTACTATTTCATTAATTGGCTGGACTCAGAAAAACAACAAGATTTAATTTTATCAGGTAGCTTTGTCGCCTTAGCCTGTTTAATCAAAGTTTTACCAATAATATATTTAGGAATACCACTTTTTTACTTAGCTTGGACTAAATACGGTATCAGAGTTTTTTCTCAAATATCTCTATGGATTTATAGCATTTTAATATTAATATCTGTAGCTATTTGGTATTACCATGCTCATCAACTATTTTTAGAGTATGGCAATACCTTTGGTTTTTGGTCAGGTTCAACCAATAGATATAACTATAATATTGTACTCACATGGAATTTTTGGACACAAATATTATTTAGAACTGCTGTTAGACATTTTGCGATTTTTGGCTTTCCCATATTTATATTAGGTTTATTGATTCCTAAAAAAACTAGACAAGAATATGTATTAGATATTTGGTTAATTTCAGTAATCTTAACTTGGATTTTAGTACCTGTTACCAGTTTAGTTCATGAATATTATCAACTTCAATTTATGCTTCCTGGAGTGGTATTCATGGGTAAAGCTTGTAGCCATTACTTGGCTAAAGCTACTGTGCAAGTTAATTATAAAAGAGCTATAGTAGCGTGCCTATGTTTAACTATAGCTGCTGGCTCTGTCATTTATACTATTGATTATATGTTCAAAGAAAGAATAGAAAAATCGGCTGTTTTTCAATTAGCACAGCAAGTAAAACAAAATACTGAGCCTAAGTCACTAATAATTGCTACGACCGCTAGTGACCCAACATTACTTTATTTATCACATAGAAAAGGATGGCTCATTAACCATAGTGATGTTACTGAAGAGTATATTTTATCTAGAGCAAAATTAGGAGCTAAATATCTGGTAGGAAGTTTTAAGTTTGTAGAAAGCTATAATTTGTTTGTCGATGATAGCCAAAAGCAAAAAGTTCAGAATTTTCTCGATAAATATCCCAATATTTTGAAAGATAGTATGAACTTTATTGCTAAATTCCCAAGAGTATAAAAAAGCTGAGATTCTCATCTATGAAAAAAAGAGGATCTCAGCAATGGAATAAATTTGATTTGACTTAAGGTATTGCCACAATGGAGTTGATTAATGTTTTTAAGACTGAGCTTGTATTAAACAATTTCTCAATGTTTCAGCTAACACCTGTACGTCAGGTTCGCGAAGTAGAGAAAGGTGAGAACCGGGAATATAATGTATATCTAATCCTCCAGCAACTATGCCACCCCAACCAAATTGAGGATCGTATTGTATGCCTATACCTTCGCCTCGGTTCTGGTCTTCAGTCCGCAACAGGATAGCCCGACCAGCGTAAACTGGGTAAGTATATTGACTAATAGCTTGGGTATTAATGTCTATACTTTTTAAGTGTTTGTCAGTTTCAGGTAAATCAAGTGTGGCTTCCAAGTAACGTTTATATGTATTTTGGAGACGCGACTTATTCCAATAGCTCCATTTCACAATCTTTTGCCAAAGGTAGCCAACTCCTTGTTGAAGGATATTTTTTAAATGCAAGAAAATGCGCTTAAAAAATGGCGATCGCCAGCTATAACCAAGACGACAACTATCAAGGATAATTAGAATACCAATTTCTTCACCTTTTTCATGGAGTTGTCGAGCCATCTCAAAAGCAACCGCACCTCCAAAAGAATAACCTCCGAGAAAATAAGGGCCATTCGGTTGAAGAATCTTAATTTCTTGAATGTAGTGCGCGGCCATATCTTCAACGCGGGTATGGAAAGGATGTTTTCCATCTAGTCCCCGTGGTTGTAGTCCGTAAAATGGTTGTTCGGAACCCAAATGTTGTGCCAACTCACGGAAACACAAGACTTCTCCACCAAGCCCGTGAACACAGAAGAAAGGTGGCTTGGAACCATTGGGTTGAATTTCTACCACGGATGACCAAGTAGCTCTTGATTTCTCTTTTACTGAAGCTTTGTTCGTCGCTAAATCTTCTTGTTGGCAGATAATTTTGGCTAAAGCCTCTACAGTACTTGACTGGAAAAGAATAGCAAGCGGCAGATTTTGATTAAATGTCTTCTCAATTTGCCAAAATAATTTTACTGCCAGTAAGGAATGCCCTCCTAATTCAAAGAAGTTATCTTGAACGCCAATGGGCTTGACACCTAAAACTTGTTGCCAAATCTCTGTTAACTGGCGTTCCACTTGATTGCGGGGAGCAACAAAAGTTGCTTCTGGTTGTTGTTTTGATAAGTCCGGTGCTGGTAGGGCGCGGCGGTCTACCTTGCCGTTGGCAGTTAGGGGCATGGTGTCCAGCAAGACGAAAGCTGAAGGTATCATGTACTGTGGTAGCTTTGTCGAGAGGAAGCGGCGGATTTCACTGACTGTGGTTACTGAGTCGTGATTTGGGATCATGTAAGCAACTAAACGTAGATCTCCAGGAACATCTTCACGCGCAATTACTACAGTCTGGAGTACATCTGGGTGTTGGGCTAACACCGTCTCAATTTCCCCTGGCTCAATACGTATGCCACGGATTTTGACTTGATGATCTTGGCGACCGAGAATTTCTAGAGAACCATCTGGACGATAGCAACCGCGATCGCCTGTATAATACAGCAAATCTTCTTCGTCATTTCCAAAAGGATTTTTAACAAACCGAGAACGGTTTTCTTGCTCGGCATTGATGTAGCCCAAGCTCCGAAATGGAGTCCTAATTACAATTTCGCCCGGTTCGCCAATGCCGCACGGTTGATGATTCGGAGTGAAAACTAGTGCTTGGGTTTCTGGTAATGACGATCCTACTGGCTGTACTCCTGGCGTACACTCAACAGGTATTCGGTAATAACACTTGGCCAAAGTTGTCTCCGTCGGCCCATACAGATTGACAATTTCCCCTGATTCTGGGAAAGCATCGCGCCACCGAAGTACAAGTGTTTCCTTGAGAGGTTCTCCAGCAAAAAATAACCAGCGTAAGTTACGCAGAGAAACTCCTGAGGGCACATTGGCTAACCAAGATTGTGCCAAAGAAGGAACCGTGTGCAACACAGAAATTTGCTCATCTTCCAAGTAACGCAGAATTTTAGTTGGTTCTAAGTTATCCCCTTCTTCTGGCAAACACAGAGTTGCACCACTTGTTAAAGGTAAGAAAATATCCCTGAGAACGACATCAAAGGAAAGACCTGTCAATTGGGCAATACGATCTTGTTGACCAATTTTAAATGTCTGCCGCTGCCAGTTGAGAAAATGTGCCATTCCTTTGTGACAGCCCAGCACACCCTTAGGTACGCCAGTGGTGCCAGAAGTAAAGAAAATATAAGCTGCATCGTTACCGTTGATTTGGGGCAAGGTTACAGTTTGAGTACTGCCCTGGGGTGAATTGATAATTTTTCCTGTATCTGGGTTTACACAGATACTGATTAAAGATTCAGCTATGCCCCTGTCTACTTGGGTCTGACTATCTATATATAATATGTATTTAGCTTTAGCTTCTCTTAGCATCAGCTGATGGCGTTGGCATAGCCCACCGAAGGTATCCGTAGACAGTTTCGGATCGAGTGTCAATAGCACACCGCCACTCAAAAGTACAGCCGTCATACTTGCAATCAGTCCAAAGCTGCGCGTCCCAAATACCGCTACCACATCTCCCCGCTGGACTCCCTGGGATAATAAAACCTCTGCTAAATCTTGAGCTATTTTGCCCAATTCCCCATAGTTCCAAGTGCGAGATCCTTGACGAAGTGCGGAATATTCTGGTGCGGAGTTTACCCAAAAGGTAAACATTGTTGTTACCAGTTCGTACTCTGGTTCTGGCAACACCGCCCTTGGTTCTGGCAGCAAAAATTGGGCTTGTGGTGTGACAAGAGAATACAAACTAATCTGATTTTCTGGAGCAGCAACAATTTGATTCAATAAATGATGGAATTGATGCAGCATTTCCATCATCCGCTCTGAAGTAAACAGATCGGTATTGTAGACTAAATCAAGCTTGATTCCCTGGTTATGCTCTGTAACATAGAGAGTTAAGTCAAACTTAGAAGCCGTTTCTAGCATCAGGATTGGTTCTACAGCCACCCCAGGTATTTCCAGTTGGATGTCCCTCAAGTTGAGCATATTAAACCACACTTGAAACAGTGGGTTGCGGCTGGTATCCCGTTCTGGTTGCAGTTCTTCTACCAGTTTCTCAAAGGGCATATCTTGATGGGCATAAGCACCTAAAGCCATCTGGCGGACTCGACTCAGCACGGAACGAAAACTGGGGTTACCGGAAAAATCAGTCCGTAAAACCACAGTATTAATGAAAAATCCAATCAACCCTTCAATTTCAGAACGGTTACGTCCAGCAATGGGAGAACCAATGAGAATATCTTCTTGCCCACTGTAGCGATGCAGTATGGTTCCAAAGGCCGCCAGCAAGGTCATAAATAAGGTGACACCTTCCTGACGCGAGAGTTCTGTGAGTGATGCACTCAAGCCTTGGGGTAGCATTAATGATTGAGCCGCCCCTTGGTAAGTTTGGACTGGTGGTCGTGGTCGGTCAGTAGGCAATTCCAGTACACTATTAGCACTTGCTAACTGAGTTTTCCAGTAGTTTATTTGACTAGAAAGGACTTCACCTGATAACCATTGATGTTGCCAAACAGCAAAATCGGCATATTGAATGGGTAATTTTGCTAAAGGAGAAGGCTTACCATTTAAAAAAGCTTCATAAACAGCTACTAACTGCTGCCAGAGAATACCCATTGACCAACCATCTGAGGCGATGTGGTGCATGACCAACAGGAGTATTTGCTCATGTTCCTCTATTTGCAGCAAAGTAGCCCGCAACATTAAGTCAGATTCTAAGTTGAAGGGGGGTTGCGCTTCTTGAGTCAGGAGAAATTCTGCTTGCTCCTGCGTGACTTTAATGACCTTGAGTTCGACTGGCCGGGGCTTACTAATTACTTGTATGGGGCTACCATCGGGTGATTTAATAAAGTTTGTTCGCAGTGCTTCGTGATGAACAACGATCGCGTCTAGTGCTTGTTGCAATACACCTACATTTAATTCGCCCCTTAACCGCTGTGCATCGGAGATGATATATGCACGGCTGTTGGGTTCCAACTGCTCCAAAAACCAGACTCGCTGCTGGGCAAAAGATAAGGGGGCTGATTCCCGGTGGCCTATTTGGGGAATGGTTTGGTTTTGGGGATTATTTTCTGGAATTTGGTTTTGAGGGATTGCTTGAGCTAAATTAGCGATCGTGGGATTCTCAAACAAAACTTGCAATGCTATTTCTATGCCGAAGGCTTGGCGAATTCGAGACATCACTTGAGTAGCCAGCAGTGAATGACCTCCCAATTCAAAAAAATTGTTGTGGATACCTATTTGTTCCAAACGCAGAACTTTTGCCCAGATGCTAGCTAAGACTTCTTCTGTGGGATTCTGGGGTGGGACAAAGTTACTTGATAGACTCAGGTCAGATATATCAGGTGCAGGCAAAGCACGGCGGTCTATCTTACCATTAGGATTTAATGGCAGAGTATCCAAAAATACAAATGAGGCAGGCATCATATATGCAGGCAGCCGACCTTGCAAAAACCGCCATAATTCAACCTGAGTAGGAATTTCCTTTGGGTTAGCAACGATATATGCCACCAGTTGCTTATCGCCAGGAACATCTTCTCTAGCTATGACTAAAGTCTGCGTCAGTGCCGGATGTTGGCTGAGTACAGCTTCAATTTCTCCCAATTCAATCCGGAAACCGCGTATTTTCACTTGGTGGTCAATGCGACCAACAAACTCGACATTACCATCGCTGTTGTAACGTGCCAAGTCCCCAGTTCTGTAAAGGCGTGCCCCTTTTTCAGAGCTAAAAGGATCGATAATAAACTTCTCTTTGGTCAATTCTGGACGGTTAAGATAGCCCCGCGCTAAACCAATACCGCCAATATACAGTTCACCTGATTCACCAACAGGCACAGGGTGTAAATTTTCATCAAGGATGTAAATCTGTGCATTGGTAATGGAGCGACCAATGGGAGCAATGGTGTAATTAATGCCTCGTTGGCAAGTCCAGAAAGTAGTATCGATGGAAGCTTCTGTCGGCCCGTAACAATTGTGTAAAACATTGTCCAAATTTAATTGAGTAAAAAACTGCTCTATGAGTTCGCCAGGTAAAGCTTCACCACCGCAGGTAACGTGTCTAAGAAATCTGGCTTTTTCAATTCCCTTTTCTTCGAGTAAAACACGCAGTATCGAGGGCACTAAGGCTAGGACAGTAATTTGCTCCTCGACAATCACTTTTACAAGATAGGCAGTGTCTTGATGTCCACCAGGGCGAGCCATAATTAATTGCCCTCCAAAGCACAAGGGCCAGAATATCTGCCAGACTGAGGGGTCAAAACTAAAAGAAATAGTCAGTAAAACTTTGTCTGCCTGGGTTAATCTAAAGGTTGTTTGCCGCCAGTACAATTGATTGCAGATTCCACGGTGAGGAATCATTACACCTTTGGGCTGTCCTGTAGAACCAGATGTGTAGATTACATAAATTAAATTATCAGGTGTGGTCTGATTTACAGGATTATCTTGGCTATTTTCGGTGTTTTCTTGCAAAAGCAAGTCCAGGCAAATCACTTGTGCCTGATGTGCTGGTAGGTTCTTAACCAATTTCTCTTGGGTTAGCAACACTGGTGTTTGTGTATCTTCCAAGATGAAAGCTAAACGCTCTTTTGGATATGATGGATCTAAAGGTACATAAGCGCCTCCAGCTTTGAGAATTCCCAACAGCCCTACAACCATCTCCAAGGAGCGCTCTAAACAAATACCCACAAGTACTTCTGGTCCAACGCCTAAAGTACGCAGGTAGTGTGCTAGCTGATTTGCTCGTTGATTTAACTGCTGATATGTAAGTTGCGTATTTTCAAATACTACAGCAATTGCTTGAGGCGATCGCTCTACTTGCATCTCAAACATTTGATGGATACACAAATTACCAGCAATTGACCCACTATCACTCCATTCCTGTATAACTTCAGTGCCAAAAATATTAGTTAAGGTATCTAAAGGAATATTTTCTTTATCTTCTGAAGTATGACTGTTTATCTGCATTTTCTATATATCAAAAACTTACTAAAGTCTCTAGTTACAGTTATGCTTTTGCTAAAGCAAAAATTTATATTTTTTTGATAATAATCACGATAGATTTATATTACTTAATTATTTGTATTGTTTTGCTATATTATAGTTTTTTTGTCAAGACAGTAAAAGCTGCACCGAGAAAAAAACAAATTTTTCAAGGTTTTAGTAATAGCATAAACTTATGAGTTTTAATTTAAATGTCTGTTTTTATCTGAAATTATAATTCGATATTTTCTTCGAAAATCGTATTTATCAAATATATAAAATCAATTTACATTTAGTTTTAAATTCCCATACTTTGTTATTGATTTAATATTTTATGTTCTAATGATACACTATATGACTAATTAGAAATAAATGAATGCTTGAATTTTACTTCAAAACTAAATTACTACTTTTAGTGACGTAATTGTAGCAAATATAATACTGGAATGACTTTATCCTTTTTAATATTGACTGATTGAAGAAAGAAATAATTATTACTGAATCTTCATTGTATTTCTTTCTGTGTAAAATTACTGTAAAGCCTTAGTATGACTAGCTGCGATAATTACGGAAATTTACTAAAATTTTTACATACGCAATCAATTGTGTGAACTCGTAGTTTCTGATAGACAACATTAAATCAGGGCAAAATGTAATCTGAATGTAAAAAGTAGCCAAAATAATTGATTTTCAAAAGGA
Source organism: Nostoc sp. CCY 9925 (assembly GCF_963920935.1). NCBI lineage: Bacteria > Bacillati > Cyanobacteriota > Cyanophyceae > Nostocales > Nostocaceae > Nostoc > Nostoc sp. CCY 9925. The sequence continues at coordinate 37,394 of NZ_CAWUDO010000013.1, forward strand.
GTAAAATGTCTATAATGCACATATAACAAGGTTTATACGTCTCAGGCATACTTTATACTGCTTCAATTCCTTAAGACTCATTTTCGGTGTTTCATAATTTGCGGAACAATTTTATTGGTTTTCTGAGACACGCGTCTTGCTTATGACATTTTCCAGCGGACAGGATGCTCTCTTAACAAAAGTGATGCCTTAATTCACGCAACGCTTGGTTTTTCTTGAATTTGCCATCTATTGTCTATTCCAATGTCCAAAAAATGACACAAATCTAGTCACATTTCAAAGTTATGTAAAATTTTGTAACAAAATTCAACAATTTTGATGCATTTCGTTATATGTTATGTCTGTATGTTTTTTTAATCAGTAATTATGCGTAAACAAGCAAAAAGCCTTTAAGCAAAACTGAAAAACTCTAGCTAAACATACTACATGAATTTCTTAAGGGGTATAATTTTTTCTGCAACCCCATATTTGTGAAAGAGCTTTGGCGAACCATTGAATGTATTACGCAAATTACAAAGTCTGATATCCTTACCTGGCATATCCAATCATTAATGTCAGGAACTTCATTGAATTATAGTTAAATTAAGACAAAATCCTTACCTTTACATTAAAGCCCAAAGTTTCATTCTAACTTGTAAAAAATGCTGAAAATTTGGGTAGTGTTCACACTGAGACACTGAAAGATATTTTTGATCGAAAAATTAACTTTAGTCTGAGAAAGTAGATTGATAGTCAACTAAGAAGGTCAGGTTTGTTTCAAAGAAATGTGAGATACACCACTTGCATATATTTCCATTCAACTTTAAAGACACCAAGTGTTACTAACTATGAGTAATCAAAGTATTGCAACAAACAAATTGAGTGAAGTACCTTTGGATCTACGTGCATCTGCATTTGTGAGAGTACGCAAAGGTTCGTGGTGGCTGAGACTGACAACACTATTTTTAGTAGATTGGACTCTTTTATCATTAGCTTGGATTTTAGCTGGATATCAATCTTCTTATTGGGACATATCAAGCCATTATTTACCAATATTAATAACTATTAGTATTCAAATAGGATCGCTAGCTCTCGAAGGTATTTATCGAGAGGGTCAAAAACGTTATGACTATCTGAATATTATTAAATCACTGACCTTTGCTCATGGATTAATACTATTTGTTTGTTTGATATACCAGCCCATTATAGATATTACAAGTCCCAGGTTAATAGTGTTGTCTTGGTTGTTCAGTACATTTTTTGTTTGCACTGGTAGATATAGTGTAAATCTAGTTCTGGAATATCTCCGTAAACAAAAGAAAATAGTCCGTTCTTCTGTATTCATTATCTCTGATCCCCAAGACCACGAGCAAATTGCTAGCTTCATAAAAAAGGAGAAGCACTACATTGTATCTGGAACAGCAAATGCTAATTCATTAGATAGATATCAACGTCAACAAACATTGAGTCAACTTAATCAGCTAGGTGTAACAGAAGTTTTTATATCTTGGGATGCTTTGAAGAATAGGATGTTTTTGTGCTGGTTATTTCAAGCATCAGGTATACAAGTACACATTGTACCAATGGAATTAAAACCAATTTATAGAAACGTAGAATTTAATAAAGTAGGAGGAATGCCTTGTCTGAGTTTGGATTGTCCGATAATTACAGGTAAAGACTTCTGGATAAAGCGTATTTGTGATTTTTGCTTTGCCGCTTTATTCGTAATGTTAACCTTCCCTGTCTATATGTCCATAGCGATCGCTATAAAACTAGATTCTCCAGGCACTGTATTTTATAAGCAAACTCGTATAGGTCTACATGGAAAACAGTTCAAAGTATGGAAATTCAGAACCATGAGATCTGATGCAGAGAAATTACAGAAGGAACTAGAAGCTTTAAATGAGACAAAAGATGGGATTATTTTCAAAATAAAAGACGATCCTCGCATTACTCGTGTTGGAAAATTTCTCCGTCGTTACAGTTTAGATGAATTACCCCAACTCTTTAATGTGATCTTTGGAGAAATGAGTATAGTCGGGCCTCGTCCTTTACCAACTAGAGATGTAGATAAGTTTTCTGAACATCATTTTATTCGACACGAAGTTTTACCTGGTGTTACAGGCCTTTGGCAAGTCTCAGGTCGTTCAAATATTTTAGATTTTGAACAAGTAATAGCCCTGGATATGAGCTACATAGAAAATTGGTCTCTTAGTTTAGACTTTGAAATTCTCCTCAAAACAGTTATGGTGGTTTTGAAAAAGGAAGGTGCATACTAAAAGTAAATAAGTTGCTGTGGTTGAGTTGAGATAATGCGATTAAGTACCAAAACGATTATCAAAACTCCACAAAGCATACTTTTTGCTGAACTTAAAATTATTTAGATACTTCGTGTCTCAGTTACTTGTCTAAAAAAGCAAAACTCGCAAAACTCACATATCAGTTTTTAGTTCCAGGTAAAGATTTTTTCAAAAATAAACCGCAGAAAAAAGCGAATATAAATGCTTGGTATGTCTCATAGCCTTCAAGTATCTGAGAGAAACTATCTTCAGTTATATCTTTTAATATTGAGAATTTCATTTACAGACATTTACGGTTTTTACAGTTCTGGATTTTATTTAAATTAAGTAACTGTAACATCAGAAAATCAGTGGAACAAAAATAACAAAAATTAAGCTGATTACTATATGGTAAAAAACCGTAAACTAATAAGTAATTCCCTCTCAATGATAGTCAATCGTTTAGCGCAAAGCATTACAGCCTTTGTGTTAACAGCGTCTATTGCTCGCATATTAGGAGCTGAGGCCTTAGGACAATATCTACTGGCATTTACCTACTACTTTATATTTGTAAGCATTGCCTCACAGGGATTAAAAACTTTATTTACGAGAGAAATAGCCCGTGAACCAGAAAAAACATCACTTTATTTAATAAGTGGAACCTGGTTGCAGTTAATTTTCAGTTTCTTCAGTTATGTAGTTTTGGTAATCATAGTATTTTTATTGCCCTACACTTCTGAAACTTCTACTGCTTGCTACATCATGGGTTTAACAATCATTCCTTTTTCGCTTTCCAATATTACTGAGGCGATTTTTCAAGCGAAAGAAAAGATGCATCTAATTGCCCTAGCTACAGTTCCAGTCTATGTAATACGTTTATTCATCATGCTCTGGGCAATGCAAAGAAATTATGGAATTGATTATTTAGCAGCAATTTTAGTTATTTCAGAATCAGTAATTCTGGGTATTGAATGGATTTTAATCACCAAAGTAGTCAAAACAAAATGGCAAATTGATAGAGATTTTATCTGGAATACAATAAAAAATGCGCGTACATTTTTTGCTATTGAAGGACTAGCTGTCGTTAATGCCAGAATTCAAATTTTGATTCTTTCATTATCGGGAACTGAGTTTATAGTTGGTGTCTATGGTGGAATCATACAATTATTCCAACCATTTTTAATTGTTGCGAATAGTATATGTATAGCAATGTTTCCGGGGTTAACAAAAGCAGTGAATCAAGGACGGGAAAACCAGCGAAAAATTATTGAAAAATGTATTGAATTGTTATTAATTATTGCATTACCTTTATCTGTTGGTTTGCTGTTTATTGGTAAAAACTTACTAACTTTTATTTATAATCCTAGCTTTGCCCAAGGAAGTTTAGCTCTTAGTATTATTGCCGTATCATTAATTTTTCTTCCCTTCAATCAGTCATTATCTTTTTTACTTGTAGCAAATGGTTTTGAGGTTGTAAATTTGCGTCAAGTAGCCATCAACACTATTTTAGGAAGTTTGTTAGGTCTGATATTAGTTTCCAAATATAACTTACTTGGTGCAGCAATAATGGCTTTGTTAATGAGTTTTATTGCTTTTAGTCAGTATATTTACTTCACTTCTACTCTCATATTTCCGTTGAATTTATGGCGAATTATTCGCTCTCCTGTGCTAATCAGTATCTCAATGGCAGCTGTATTTATCGTTTTAGAAAAAATTAATTTAAATTTCTTATTAACTATGGCGATCGCAACTTGCTGCTATATTTTATTAGTTAATATTCTGAGTATTCATGCTTTAGGTGGAATCCATATTGTCTGGGAAAAAATTGCAAGAAAATGATCGATTATATCCGTAAATTTTTTGGTTTAAACAATCAATGACTAAAAAAATTAAACTAACACAATTCAATTAAATTATCAAAGTCAGCCGATATGGAAATTCTTCAAGCAGAAAAAACAACAACTCAAAGTTTGGCAATGTTAAACGAAAGTAACCAACCAATAGTTAGTGTCGTGATTCCTACACGCAACAGACCACAAATTGTTGTCAGAGGTGTCAAAAGCGCATTAAGTCAGACACTACAGTCAATTGAAGTGATTGTGATAGTAGACGGACCAGATCGGCAAACAGTCGATGCACTATCTCAGATAGGCGATCCCAGGCTGAGAGTTATAGAACTAGCAAAAAATATTGGTCCATCAGGGGCTAGAAATACTGGAGTGAAGGAAGCGAAAGGAACTTGGATAGCATTTTTAGATGATGATGATGAATGGCTACCACAAAAATTGGAACGTCAATTAGAAGTAGCTAATAATTCCAATTCTGATTTTCCAGTTGTCACCAGTCGTTTCATTTCTCAGACCCCAAAAGGCGAATTTATTTGCCCAAGAAGACTACCTAAAGTATCTGAACCTTTAAGTGAATATCTTTTTGTTCGGAACTCCTTTTTTAAAGGAGAAGGGTGCATACAAACCTCCACTCTTTTTGTGAAAAAAGAGTTAATGGAAAAAATGCCTTTGGAAGAAAAATTTTACAGACACGAGGATTGGGAGTGGTTGCTCCGAGTTAGTGCAATGGAAAATGTGCGAATAGAGTTTGTACCTGAGGCTATGGCAATCTGGCATTCAGAAATGGGAATCAAGCGCTTGAGCAACGTCAATGATTGGAAATATTCCTTGGATTGGATTCGTTCAACCCGTAATTTAGTAACACCAAAAGCTTATTCAGGTTTTATTGCAACAATTGTTAGTCATTCTGCGTCATTAGTAGGTGATTGGAAAGCTTTTTTTCCTTTATTGTGGGAAGCTATACGGTGGGGCAAGCCTCGGCCAGTAGATATATGCTTGTACTTAACAATGTGGTTGATTCCTCAAGATATCAGACAGCGAATTCGCTCTGTTTTCAATAAAAATTCCAAAACACAACCAGCTGTTTATAAGGAAATCTCACTCTGAAGTGGGTTAGTTGCCTGGTATACTGAGGTATAAAAAAGATGTGTTGTCAGTTCAACTGCGTCATCAGCGTAACAGACTGGCAACTCATATAAACTGCACCTCTAGCTGACTGTCAGCAATACTCAATATTAGTCAATAGAAGTGGAACATTAATACAAACTTACATAGTTACTCAGCTATTTACAGAATTAAATGATGAATCTAATTTTTAAAATCTACCCTGCATAATCATATGAATAAAAAATTGAATTTGCTACAAGTATACCGTGGTATTGCTGCTATCCTCGTAGTTCTATCTCATGGTAATCGCATACTCACTCGCGAATTAGACCAAAATACCTTATTGCAAATATTTCATTTCGGTTGGATAGGCGTTGATTTCTTTTTCGTACTTAGTGGATTTATTATATTTTATATTCATCAATATGATATTGGTAAACCAAATAAATTAAAATCTTTCATTTCCAAAAGGTTTATTCGCATATATCCCTTGTATTGGATTGTTTTAACTAGCAAAATTCTAGCTTCTATATTTACAAATTATAAAGATACAATTTATCCAACAGGTGCAGGTGAACTTTTAAAAGCTTTTTTATTACTACCCCAAGACCCAGCTATTCTAAATACTAATTTTATTGGTGTAAGTTGGACGCTGAGTTATGAAATTTTTTTTTACGGTCTGTTCGCAGCACTAATTGTGTTCAACAAAAAAATTTGCAGAGTTATCATTTTTGCCTGGATCGCTGCTGTAATTCTCAATCTCTTCAATCTTTTACCAATTGGCAAAAATTTTCTGCTCATGTTTATATTTGACGAACATAATCTAGAGTTTGTTCTAGGTTGTTTAGCTGCATATACGATCTCTAAATCCAAATTTAAGTTTAAAACTTCATTAATTTACGCTTCTATTTTTATGTTGGTCTTATCAGTTATAAATACAAAATATGGAGAATTTGATATATCAGGCATTCCCCCATTAGTAGGTTATGGCCTTCCCTTCACCCTTCTTATTATTGGCTCTGTATATTTAGAAATGTCGAGTAAGATAAATGTACCATTAATTTTAATTTATCTAGGAGATGCCTCCTATTCTATATATTTAACACACGGTTTTTTATTAAGCAATGTAGGTAAGATCTTGGATGCATTAGTAAGGAAAAGTGAGATAGTATACAAACTTACCAATTTCAATATCATTGTATTTATAACTATCGTCATAGCAGTAGCTATGGGATGTTTAATTCATACTTATTTGGAAAAGCCATTAATTATAAATCTAAAAAACAAAGTATTTGCTAAAATTACCTGAAACTACCAACTACATAATGGCAACGTGTTTAATCTCTTGTCTGTGTCCACTAATGATGCATACTGCAAACAATGAGAAAATTTTTACTTTCTGCCGAACAACTAATTACAGTTATTTGCTTAATAATTTATTCAGGAACTCCATTAGATCCATTCCTGACTAATGGCAATACCTTACAAGACGCTGATAGAACAATATTTAGACTGCTTTACACTTTTACATATTTAGTCGCTTTTTTATTGATTATTCTACGCTGGAAGAAGGTTATCTACGTTATTAGCAAAAATAGACTTCTTTGGGTCTTAATAGGAGTATGTGCAGTTTCTAGTTTTTGGTCATTAGATTCAGATACTACTATACGTAGGGTTTTTGGTCTCATAGGAACAACATTGTTTGGAGTTTATCTAGCTTCACGCTACACCTTAAAAGAACAACTGAAATTATGTGCTTGTATGCTTGGTATCTCAGCAATAGCGTGTTTTCTAATTGTTTTCTTGATCCCACAATATGGTATTGGAGGAGATGAACAGGCAAGTGCTTGGCGAGGAATATATGCACAGAAGAATATTCTTGGTAGGAGGTTTGTAGTTAGTGGAGCAATATTTTTCTTCCTTGCCATGACTACTCGGCAAAATCGCTGGGTTTTATGGCTTGGCTATATTGCTTCTGCAATACTTGTGTTCTTCTCAAGCTCAACAACGTCTTTAGGGAATTTAGTAATAGTTACAGGAGCTTTTCCCATATATCACAGAATTTTACGCTTTAGGTATATAGCGTTAATACCTACCTTGACATTTCTAGGCACTATAAGTATAGCTTTTTACGCTTGGTTCGTAACATACGCCGATCAAATTTTGGGAAGCGTAGGTAAGGATACAACACTAACTGGACGTTCAGAAATATGGCCTGCTGTGTTGGAGATGATTGTGAAAAAACCGTTGCTTGGATATGGCTATGGAGCATTCTGGTATGGCTCTGATACTTCCGCTGCGACTTATGTACAAGAGTCAATAGGATGGCCTGCTCCTAGTGCCCACAATGGATTTTTGGATCTCTGGTTAGCCTTGGGTTTACTAGGAGTCTTAGTTTTTCTAGCGGGATTCTTAAGTAGTTTTTTCAAAGCCATATATTTCATTCGGTTAAATAAAATGTTTGAAAATAATGTATGGCTATTAATTTATTTAACCGTTCTTACTTTTTCCAACTTAACTGAAACTACATTAATAGAGCAAAATTCAATTGAATGGACACTTTATGTATCAGCTGTATTATCAAGTCAACTCTATCTTCCTTTAAGACAAAATTCTAAAAATCAAATCCCTACACATACTGGACAGTTAAAAATTTAAGAGTTTAAAGTTAAAGTTGAGAATTTTTGTAAAATTAAATCTAAAACTGATGAGTGAAACTAATCCTTTTAAAATTACCATGTTAGGTCCTAGCTTACTTCAACAGGGTGGAATTTCTGGTTACGAAAAGCTGTTTTTGGAGTATGCTCCTGCTGAAGTTAAAATATGTCATATCATTACTCATGAAGAAGGAAATGTAGCAAAAAAAATCATGGTATTTTTGAAAGCTATATGGAAATTCATCTGGATATTACTCAGGCAAGAAGTTGATATTGTTCAACTTCAAATATCTCAGCGTGGCAGTATTTTACGACAAGCAATTATGATGCTTTTAGCTTGGGTATTTCACAAACCAATAATAATACATGCTCATGGAAGTCAATTCCATTTGTTCTACGCCGGGCTACCAAAATCTATGCAGCGACTGCTAGGTTGGATATTTAGGAAGTGTCAAAGGCTAATTGTATTATCAGAAAGTTGGAAAAGCTTTTACATAGAAAATCTTGGTCTGAAACCAGAACAAGTTGTAGTTTTCTATAATCCAGTAAAAATTCCTGCTGAACTTCCACAGCGTTCAGTATCTGGCAAAGTTAACTTACTCTTTTTAGGACGAATTGGGCAACGCAAAGGAGCATTTGACTTGATAAAAGCCATTTCTTTTTTGCCTATTCAACATCGAACTAGAGCGAGTCTGATTATGGCAGGAGATGGAGACGTAGAACAAGCACGCAATTTAGTTACAACATTAAATCTAGAAGATTATATAAAATTACCTGGTTGGATAGGGTCAAACGAACGCGACATTCTCCTAGCTCAAGCAGATGTTTTTCTGTTGCCATCTTATAATGAAGGCCTGCCATTAGCGATGTTGGAAGCAATGGCTTGGGAGTTACCAGTTATAGTTACACCAGTAGGAGGGATACCTGAAATAGTTACTCATTTGGAAAATGGATTAATTGTTAATCCAGGTAATCCTGAGCAATTATCAAATTCTTTGAAATCTTTGATTGAAAATGAAAATTTGAGGCTTTCTCTGGGAGTTAAGGCTAGAAAAAGTGTTTTTACTCTTGATATCAAAAATCATTGGATTTCTTTTCTTGATTTATATCATTCAATCTTAAATTCAAATGTTGAATTAAGTCTAAAAAGTTAGTAATTCCAAGGCTCTAAACCACGAAAATCTAAATACACAGGTTACTCTAGCCACTTTGTGAGTAGAAAAATCAGATTCTCCAATTGACAAGTGTTTTCGTTAAATAATTAAGAATTGAAATTATTATGCCATTAGCCAGAAAAGTACTAATTATCGTTGAAAACCTGCCAGTTCCCTTTGACCGACGGGTGTGGATGGAAGCAACTACTTTGCAAAAAGCGGGATATGAAGTTGCTGTGATTTCACCTACAGGTAATGGCTTTGACAAAGAGTATGAGGTTATTGAGCAGATTCACATCTATCGTCATCCTCTACCACCAGAAGAAAGTTCGGTCATTGGGTATCTTCGAGAGTATAGCTGGGCAATTAACTGGCAATTCCGTCTAGCTCAACGGGTCTGGCGAGAGCGTGGTTTTGATGTCATCCATATTTGTAATCCACCGGATTTACTTTTTTTAGTAGCAGGGTGGTTTAAATTATTTCATGGCATACGCATTATTTTTGATCATCATGACCTCAGTCCTGAAATGTATGAAGCTAAGTATCAACGACGTGATATATTTTATCATGGACTGCGGTTGGCTGAAAGGTCTACATATGCAACAGCAGACATCGTAATTTCGACCAACGAGTCGCATCGACAGGTAGCTATTACCCGTGGTCAAAAGGAACCAGAGAAGGTCTTTGTAGTTCGTAGTGCACCAGACTTTCGCGCTTTCGCCGAATGCCTCCCAATCCCAATTACCGTGGAGGCAGAAACTACCTGGTAGGTTACATGGGTGTCATGGGGGAACCAGAGGGAATTGATTATCTCCTGAGAATGGTAAATTACATTGTTCGGAAAAAAAATCGCCAAGATATTCACTTTATGCTTATTGGCAGTGGTCCTGCGGCAGAAAAGCTTAAAGCCTTATCTAAAGAGTTGGAAGTAACTGAGTTTGTAGAATTCACCGGATTTAAACAAGGCGAGGAACTTTTAGAGCGGCTCTCTAGTTGCGATGTGTGTGTGGAACCCTCTCCTACATCTGCTTATAACGAAAACTGCACCATGAATAAAATCCTCGAATATATGGCGATGGGTAAAGCAATTGTCCAGTTTGATTTGCGAGAGGGAAGACGTTCTGCACAAGAAGCATCTCTCTATGCCAAGCCTAATGATGAGGTGGAATTTGCTGAGAAAATTCTAGAGCTATTAGATTCCCCTGAACGCAGAGAAAAAATAGGAGCTGAGGGGCGACGCAGAATGGAGGAGATTCTTGAGTGGCAATATCAAGCTCCAAAACTTTTAGAGGCATATGATAGACTTTTTGAAAGTCAGTAATTAGCACCTTTAATTCCGCAATTATTACTCAGTAAGTGTGAGTAATGAGTGAATACCTGTATTCATGGTGCGTAAAATCGTTAAAAAACGATAATAATAACCTAAAACCTCTAATTTACCAAGGTTATTTCTGACAAATGTGGCGTAATGATGCCAGAACGTAAACTCACTTTGCAACTTATATAGTCTATACTGTGTGTTATGCGTACGATTTTATAGTATAAGTCCTGTTCAATGACAGTGTACCTATGCTTGCTCCAAGCCACAATATCTTTAGTCTTTAGTTTATCGCTCAAAACCTGTACTTTTGAAGATTTATGTCATAAAAATTTATGGAATCTAGAGAAACTATTGATTTAGACCTGAATCGTTACTTTTTGATGTTGAAACGGTGGTGGATACCTGCGGCCACCATATTTATAGCTACAGTCATGCTGAGTGCAGTAGCTACACGATTTATGAAGCCTTCCTATGAAGCAGAAGGGAAATTATTGTTTAGAATTCCCTCTTTTAAAGTAGTAGGGTCTAATCTTTTGCCGACAACCTCAGAAGGAGGATCTACAGGAGATCTCAAATCACTGATAGCGTCTCAAAATCCCATAAACACTCAGATAGAAGTTATTTCCTCTCCTGCTTTATTGCAGAAGACAATAGATAAGTTACAACTCAAAGATAAGCAAGGTCAACCTTTAACAGTAAAAGCTCTACAAAAATCGCTGGTATTAAAAATTATCGGCGGAACAGATGTATTACGAATCACTTATTCCAGTCTTGACCCTGAAGAAGCTGCGGCAGTGGTCAACACAGTCATGAATGTATATCTAGAAAATGATATTCTCACAAATCGTTCAGAGGCAGCAGCAACTCGTCAATTTATTGCTAGGCAGATTCCGAAAACACAAGAGGCTGTTGACAAAGCAGAACGAGAACTACGTATATTCAAGCAGAAGAACCGCATTGCAGATCTAACAGAAGAAACAAAGTCAGCCGTCGGAATTATTGGGAATTTAAATAACGATATTAATAGTGTTCAGGCTCAATTGGATGAGGCTAACGCTCAAACCAATGAACTGCGCCAGAAAGTAAATTTGAATTCCCAAAATGCGATCGCTGTAAGTGCCCTCAGTCAGTCACCAGCTGTACAGGGAATCCTGACACAACTTCAAGATATCGACCGACAGTTAGCGAGTGAGCGTAGCCGTTTCCAAGATGATAACCCAGCAATTATCAATCTAGAAGCAAAAAAAGCTAACTTAAAAGCCCTCCTACAGCAGCAAATTTCCCAAACTGTTGGTAACAACGCAGAAGTTCCTCAGAATTTATTGCAGATTGGAGAACTCAGACAAAACCTGATCCAAAATTTTCTGCAATCAGAAGTGCAACGCTTTGGCTTAAGCCAAAGACTCGCTTCTTTGTATAATTCCCGCTCTAACTACGAACAGCGAGTGAAAGTTATACCCCAATTAATACAAAATCAGCGAGAGTTAGAGCGGAAAGTAGAAGTTGCAGAATCAACATATCAAACTCTATTGAAAAAGGTTCAAGAATTACAGTTAGTTGAGAATACGAATACAGCCAGTTCTCGGATTATTGCTCAGGCTATAGCGCCCAGTGATCCAGTAGCAGGCAAAAAATTTATCGTTTTGCTCTTAGGAGTAATGTTCGGTTTATTTTTGGCTACTACAACTGTTCTCTTCTTAGGTATGAGAGATAGATCTCTTAAAACACTTAAGGAAGTTAGAGATGTATTCAGATATACCTTACTAGGTATTGTTCCTTTGTCTGTTAAAAAGGTTCGCTCTCGTTTTTCAAGTACAGAATCAATAACTCAAAAGGTTGCTGTCCGAGATATGCCTCACTCCTTAACAAGTGAAATGTATCGGATGATTCAAGCCAATCTAAAATTCTTAAGTTCAGATAAAGTACTTAAAACAATCGTAGTAACTAGCGCAGTTCCTAAAGAAGGAAAGTCCACAGTTTCAGCAAATCTGGCAGCAGCGATCGCTCAGCTAGGACGTAAAGTTTTACTAATTGATGCAGATATGCGAGTTCCTTCTCAGCATCATCTGTGGCAACTAACCAATGCAGTTGGTTTAAGTGAGGTTCTTGTAGGTCAGGCTGAATTTAACACAGCTGTATCCAAAGTAATGGATAACCTTGATGTCTTAACTGCTGGAGTTAGACCTCCCAATCCACTTGCTTTGCTTGACTCAAAACGCATGGCATCATTAATTGACAATTTCTCATCTAAATATAATTATGATTTTGTAATTATTGATGGCCCTCCGCTTCTTTTAGCTGCTGATGCTTTGACTTTAAGTCAAATGACTGATGGGATTTTGTTAGTGGCTCGACCTGGCGTAATTGATTCTAACAGTGCTAATGCTGCTCAAGAGATGTTAGAAAGATCCAACTATAATGTATTAGGTTTAGTTGTCAACGGAATCATTGATAAAAATGAATCTAGTACTTATTTGTATCATGGCCACGAATATTTCCAACCAAGAGAGTTAACAAAAGAGTTGAAGGGATTTGCAAAAAAATAAAAGCTCCACATTTATGTTGCTTTTACTAACCTTTTTACAGTAATCAAACTCTAATTAAAGTGAAAGCCTTATAAGGCAAAGTTTAGCGGAGCTAGCTAAAGCTCTGCTTTTACTCAAGCTTTTAATGATACTAGGAATTATCGCTCTTCCATCACTATCATCAGAAAATAATAGGGCAAAGTGTCGTAAACTCCTTGTTAGAGTACGTTTGGCGAAATAGAGCCTTTAGTGGAGAAGAAGTGCCAGTAGCCTCTTGACCAATGGATCTGGTTATACGGCTTTGTACATCCAGAATCTGGCGAAAACTAAGGCGTGGATTTTACCCAAGGTTAATACTCAATTATTTAACTAGGTTTTAGCCGACTTCGCCCAAGAATATGGTGTTGGTGAACATAAACGAATCCTACTTGCTATTGACCAAGGTGGTTATACCAGTAGTGATTTAATTCTTCCAGAAAGAATCGATTTAATTATTTACCTGCTTATACCAATTCACGAAAATTCTGATACAAATGATTAGTCTTTAAATTCTTTCCCCTGCTCCCTGCTCCCTGCTCCCTGCTCCCTCCCCCCTGCTGCCTATTTGTATCGATTTTAAAGTGAAATGGTATTACTCTCCTTCCTTTGCAACCCCTAGAACGAGCCAATTATCAATTACAAAAATAGGTTGTAGGCAAAAATTCTGTAAAAATCAGAATTTTTGCCTACAACCCGTTACTACCCTATTTAGTACTACTGAATTTCGTATGCTCCTCTATCGGGTGCGAAACCCTTTACGCGGGGGTTCCCTAGAAAATCGGTTTTCAAGTAATCAAATTTAATGCCACTATTGATTGCTGGACTAGTCGATTTCAGTCTAAAATCACGTGCCGAGGCATTAACAAACTGTGCATCTGCAATAATATTGTTAACACCCTTACCGCTTGTACCAGAACCACCGTTATAAAGGTTGTAGTTAAAAACAGTATTGGTATTTTTTCCACTGCTCGAGATTGCTGACTTGCCACTCTGAGCATAGACAATGTTATTAAGAACTTTGACATCATCGGTAATATTCATTGAGATTCCTCCGGTTTGAAGTCCTGGAGTCTGGCTATTCAGATAAGAAGTGTTATGAATAACGTCGATCTTATTAGTTCTGAATGCATGAATGCCGCCACCACCATTTTCATACACGATGTTGTTAGCAATCAAAGTACGACCTTGATACGGAGCTAATTTTGCTCCCGCATTATCATGTCTGAAACGATCTAAAATTATTCCGTTTCCGTCTTGGATCTTCCCGTTAAAAATCCAGGGAACGTACATTCTATTTCTGTAGACCTTGTTATTCGTGATAAATATTCTGTAGCCCTGGTTATTGTCATAGTTCCAATTGCCAAGTAACGAAAGGCCGCTATTCCCAAAGGGTGAATACCAGGCATTATTGTATATTTCGTTATTGTCCACTGTCAGATAGTCGATTTCAAGCCCTGTAACGCCCCCTCCTCCACAGTCATGTACTTTATTGTTAAGAATACGTACATGATGAGGACGACCTTTTCCTCGTCCATCTACAGTGATGCAGCCTCCACTAGTTTTTGGGTTTGAGGTATTATTCTTTTGGCTCAGGGCATAGCTCAGAGATATATTACGATTGTTCCCTTCAACTTCTATGCCGTTTACTTCGATATACGAAGCTCCATCTTTAATCCAAATTCCATGCCATCCATTGTGCTGAATTTTTGGTGAATGTCCTGGATAAGCTTTATATGTAATCCATGCATTTGGCGCACCAGAGCGTGTAACCACTAATACTGAACCTGCTGGACTTGAATTACTGTATACTCCGTTCATCAAAAGTACCGTGTCCCCAGGTTTTGTAAGGTTTGCCGCCCTTTGGGGTGTTCTAAATGGCGATGATGCAGTAAGTCCGCTATTTTTGTCGCTGCCGCTACCACTAACATAATATGTTGTCGAAGCACCCGGAATAGCACTTATTAGCTTGCGGTTGGGTAGTTTATTTTCTTGAACAGTAGATGATTGAGGAACGTCTGTAACTAAAGACTCTGTTATCTTCTGCCCTTGAACCATACCAGTTAATGCCCAGGGAAGTACAACAGATGCACTCAAACTGAGAAAACTCAAACCATGAATCATCATAGGAAAAAAAGGTTATGTTGCAAAAACTGAACTGTCAACGGTTACTAACTCTAGCCTTAGTAAGTAACTCAGTGTTCGATACGATCGTATAACTGCCGTTTGTAAGTTTATACACGGTTTTTCAGATTTGCACCTGCGAATTTCCGCGTAAATATTGGTTAAATGCTTTTTGAGATTGTGTTCTCAAATTTGGCAAATCTATAGTAAAAATACTGAAAATAAATCATCAGTATGCAGAATTACCCTTTTAATGAACACTAAGCATCAGTACAAACGGCATCATTCATAATTCGACATCATTCTACTGTGTATATGCGGGATCTGTAGTTAAGATAGTGTATCTCTCATCAATCAGTTAATTTACTTAAATAATACTTATAATAATGAGAATCATCATATGAACAAAAACAATGTAGAGGCGAGCATTAATCGCCTCTACATCTAAAATATTCTCATTCTCATCGAAATTTAGGGTAATTACAATAAACCTTCAAAAGGCCTATCAATGCAGATTGACAATTCTCAGTAATATCCGTAGGGCTTAACTTAGATGTGATGATAATCTGATTATGGGGGCAGGAAAAGTTGGCCAATGCCCCTAATTAAAATGTGAATTTCAGTAGACTGAAAACTTTTGGAATTTGACGAAAGAATAAGGGTTTCAGCCGATGGTATTGGATCTGGCGATCGCCACCTGAAACGATCGCTGTCTAGTCAGAACAAAAGTTCTTGAAACGCAGATTATAAGCTGATTTCAGATCCTGGTATTCCAAAGCGAAAATCAAGGGCTAGTGAGGCTTCTGAAAAACTTTTCGGTCTACTGAATTTGAAACTAAAGCCCGAATACCCTCAAAATACTGAAGATAACACCTAGAGGCCCAGCAACAAGGCCTGTGCTATCACCGACTTTTGCTCCGCCAGAACGACCGACTACTACAACATCGTTATTGCGGAGTATGGGATTAGTTTGCTCATTAATTCCAGCGGAGAAATCTACTTTTACTACACGTTTAGTGACAGAACCATTAGGATTGAGACGAATCAAATCAACAGCATCGTCGCTAGCTCTGGCATCATTGAATCCACCAGCAGCGAGTATAGCTTGATTTAAAGAGCTATTCGGTTGAATATCTGTTAATCCTGGCCTTTTGACTTCCCCGACTACACCCACTTGAATGCGTGCAGGAGACAAAGTAGTGGTAGCTAGTTGAGTAGCTTCTGCTGGGTTGATCTCAGTCGCCGTCGGAATAATGATCGTATCTCCGTCTTGGACGATAATGTCTTGATTGGCATCCCCACTTTGTAACAGTTGCCAAAGATTGATATCTATAGCTTGTTCTGAGCCAGATCTTGTGAGTCGGCGTAGCTTGAGATTACGAATATCTGCCTGTGCTGTAATTCCACCTGCTAGTTGAATTACTCGTGTTACATTTGGTAGACCGGTGGGAGTCGCAGTACCACTGTTAGGAGTTGCACCTCCCTGATCGCTTATACTACCTGGGGTGACTAGATAAGAACCGGGACGGTTAACTTCACCAATAATTGTTACTGTGCGGGGTGTGGTTTGACTGGCAGCAAAGTTAGCTGCAAATATATTACGCGATTCTGCTATGTTGAAGTTATTTGCAGTTGGCACAACTATAGTGTCTCCATCCCGCAAGGTTATATCCTGTGATAATGTGCCAGTTTGGATAAGTTCCTTCAAGTTGAGGCTAACGACTTGCTCTGAAGAACGTCCGAATTTACGCCGTAATTGAACTTGAGTCACATCCGCAGCCAGTGTAACTCCTTGGGCTGTTGTCAATGCAGCTAATACAGTGGGGTATTGTACACCTGGATTGTCTCCGGCACCTCCACTCAAGCTTAAAGTATAAGCTCCTGGACGTGTTACCTCTCCGGCAACAAAAATATTGATTGGACGAGGCGATAATAAATTGACTGATATTAAAGGACGTTTGAGGAAGCGAGCATATCTTCTAGCAATTTCATCAGCGGCCTGTTCAGTTGTTAGTCCAAGAACTGGAACACTACCAATTAAAGGTAAGTTAATTGCTCCTCCTGGAGGAATTTGGTATTCACCCGTATATTCAGGTACTTCAAATACATTTACACGGATGCGATCGCCGCCCCCCAATAAATAATTAGTATCTAATTGTGTTTGTGTATTTGGTATTTGTGTGGTTGGTGATGCTGGTTGTCCTTGAGCTAGGCTAGCAAATGGTACAGCAACATTGACAGCAGTTAATAAAGCCGCACCCACAACTGGTTGAGTAAGCGATTTAAACAAATTTGTGTTAAGCATATTTCCCTAAGATTCTGAAATTACGATTAATAAAGTACTGTCTAAA
The DNA here is from genome assembly GCF_963920935.1 of Nostoc sp. CCY 9925. NCBI lineage: Bacteria > Bacillati > Cyanobacteriota > Cyanophyceae > Nostocales > Nostocaceae > Nostoc > Nostoc sp. CCY 9925. Next base: position 54,774 of record NZ_CAWUDO010000013.1, read on the forward strand.
CATTTTTATTTTGACTATACCTAAGTATTCAAGTTCCCCAACACTCTTATTTTCCTTGAAAAGTGTCATTTTCCGGAGAAAATTTGTTTATTGAATTTGAATTTTCAGTAAAGTTAATTTAAAGTTAGCCCTGTTTGAATATGACAATTCTGAAAAAATATAAATTTTAGGCAAGTCAACGTAGTTTATACAATAATCCGTCGTTTTTCAATGAGGTAATTACTAGGAGAATTTTACTAATAAGTCAATTTAATGACACTTAATTTTTGATAGAAAATATGTAACGAGTAACAGTTGTTGCCAACATTAAAATCGGCAGTCTTCAGGTTTGAGATAGAAAATTATTTAGCAATCAGATGAATTAAACGAGTTATTTTTTGCTTTGATTTGTTGAATAAAAAACTCTTCTAGGGACTGATGGGACAAGTTCATGGCAATAATTTTACCCTCCATGAGACGAAGACTAGCAAGAAAATCATAGTAATCATCTTGTAGTGTACCTTGCCAGGAACCATCAGGCTCAAATATCAAAGTAGGTAGCCATTTTTTGAGAATTTCCCAGTCTCCACCTTGACCTTTAACGTGATATGTGTTGCTTCCACCTAAAAGTTCATTGAGGGAACCAGAGCAAATTAATTCACCTTGAGCGAGGATGGCAATGCGATCGCAAATCTGTTCTACTTCACTGAGAATGTGGCTGTTGAAAAAAATCGTCTTGCCAGCGGCTTTTAGAGCCAGAATAATTTCCCGCATTTGGTAGCGTCCCAGAGGATCGAGACCAGACATCGGTTCATCTAGAAAAACCAATTCTGGCTCGTTAATTAGCGCCTGTGCCATACCAACACGCTGTAACATTCCTTTGGAGTATCGGCGCAGCAGTTTTTTGCGGGCATCGGCTTGGGATAAACCTACTAATTCCAGCAGTTGGGGAATGCGTCGGTGTTGTACGCTTTCAGGAATTTGGAATAGCCCAGCTGCTAACTGCAAAAACTCCCACCCGGTCAGATAATCATACAAATAAGGATTTTCTGGTAGGTAGCCGATGTATTGCTTAACATTGCGATCGCCAAGTGGCTTACCTAACAATAATCCTCGTCCATCAGTTGGACGAATAATCCCTAACAACAGTTTTAAAAGCGTAGTTTTACCAGCACCGTTCGGTCCTAACAGGCCAAAGGTTTCGCCTTGATAAACTTTTAAACAACAGCTTTTAAGAGATACGACTTTTTGATTTAGCCAAAAACCAGTAGGATAAACTTTTCGCAACTCAGAAGTTACGACTACTGGCAAAGTGTTTGTCGTATTCACTTGAGAATCAGGGTCATCTGGAACAGACTTCATCTCGGTTCAATCAACAATTAGCAGCTTGGTATTTATTACAAGTTACCCGACAGGGTGATAATAATCACCACTTAGTGTGATAATTATTGCAAACAGAGTGAGTGCTGAGTCAAGAGTTAGGAGTTACTATTGTCTCCTTTGCCCCTCTGCCCTTTACAAGATGCCTTTAGAACTAGGAATCGCGCCAGCACGACGAGGATCGATTTCCACTGCTAGGCGTGTTGCCCTCGCAAAGGCCTTAAATGTCGCCTCAATAATGTGATGAGAATTAATGCCATCGAGTTGCCGAATGTGTAGTGTCATTTGGCTATGGTTAACCAATGCCACAAAGAATTCACGTACCAGCTGGGTGTCATAAGTTCCTACGCGCTGGGTAGGAATTTGTAAACCGTAGCTCAGGTGAGGGCGTCCAGAAAAGTCCAGCGCTACCTGAACTAAAGCTTCATCTAATGGTGCAAGGAAATTACCAAAGCGAGCAATGCCTTTCTTGTCGCCTAGTGCTTGGTTCAAAGCTTGTCCTAAGGTAATACCTACATCTTCATTGGTATGGTGGTCATCAATTTCCCAGTCTCCCTTAGCTTGGATATCTAAGTCAATCAACCCGTGGGAGGCTATTTGATGCAACATGTGATCCAAAAACGGAATGCCTGTTGCTGCTGTGCATTTTCCTGCACCATCAAGGTTGATGGTAACTTGGACATCAGTTTCCCCTGTGGTGCGATGAACAGTAGCAATCCGAGGGGTTGTAGTTAACTGGTTGTAGTTGGAATTAGCTTTGGTGATTTGCATAATAACTAGGGACTGGGGACTGGGGACTGGGGACTGGGGACTGGGGAATAGGGACTGAGGATTAAGGACTGAATTTTTACCAATACCCAGTAGCTAATCCCCAGTCCCTAATTACATTCCCATAATTTCATATCCTGCATCTACATACAGAACTTGTCCGGTAATGCCACTGGACAAATCACTGCATAAAAAAGCCGCAGTGTTGCCCACTTCAAGCTGAGTGACAGTCCGTCGCAGGGGAGCTACTTGCTCTACATGATGAATCATATCTAATATTCCGCCCACTGCTGAAGATGCCAAAGTCCGGATAGGGCCTGCGGAGATTGCATTGACGCGGATATTTTGCGGCCCTAGTTCGGCGGCCAGGTAACGCACACTCATTTCTAAACCTGCTTTGGCAACTCCCATGACGTTATAGTTAGGGATTGCCCTGACACCTCCTAAATACGTCAGGGTGACAATACTACCTCCCTCGGTCATCAAGGGTTTAGCTGCACCGCTTAACTGCACCAGAGAATAAGTACTAATCTCTAAAGCAGTTTTGAAGCCAGAACGAGAGGTTTGACTAAAATCTCCTGTCAAATCCTCTTTGTTGGCAAAGGCTAGACAATGAATCAGGATGTCTAGCTTTCCCCACTTATCGCGTACTGTTTCAAAGGTAGATTGAATTTGTTCGTCGTCTTGAACATTACAGGGAAGAAATAAGCTGGGGTTGAGGGGTTGGACTAATTCGGCAACTTTTGTCTCCATTTTGCCGCGTTCATCGGGCAGATAGGTAATTCCCAGATTTGCTCCTGCTTTGTGCAACTGTTGGGCGATGCCCCAGGCAATGGAGCGGTTATTGGCAATACCTGTAACCAAAGCATTTTTTCCAGTCAGATTCAGCATAGGAATTGTTAATGCGATCGATGATTAGGAGCATACTAGAATCTGAGGCTAGTTTGTCTTCGTTTTACACAGGATTTGCAAAAATGAATATTGGTAAGGGTCTTTGCTGTCAGAAAATTCTTGATTCTTTCTAAAGATATTCTCAAGTTGTCTTTATTTGTTCTTCAAAAAAGCTTTTTAATACAGCTACTTGGAACCGTTTATCAACAATTTATAGCTGAATAGATCGACAATTATGTATCATTATAAACAAAGAGTTAGGAAGCAATTAGTTGGAGTATAGGAAAGTACAGAAAGGTTGACGGTGCTTTATTGAATTTTCAGGTGTATTCTTAGGTAATTAGTTTTTGTTTTTCCGGCATTGGGTAGGGGAAGGGAGATGATCGTGACACAAGATAAAGCCCTAGCAAATGTTTTTCGTCAGATGGCGACCGGGGCGTTTCCGCCAGTTGTGGAAACGTTTGAACGCAATAAAACGATCTTTTTTCCTGGCGATCCTGCCGAACGAGTTTATTTTCTTTTAAAGGGTGCTGTGAAACTTTCCAGGGTGTACGAGGCAGGAGAGGAAATAACGGTAGCACTATTGCGAGAAAATAGTGTTTTTGGTGTATTGTCATTGCTGACAGGAAATAAATCGGATAGGTTTTACCATGCAGTTGCATTTACCCCTGTGGAATTACTGTCGGCACCAATTGAACAAGTTGAGCAAGCACTCAAGGAAAATCCAGAATTATCAATGTTAATGCTGCGAGGTCTGTCTTCGCGAATTTTACAGACAGAGATGATGATTGAAACTCTTGCTCACCGAGATATGGGTTCCAGGTTGGTGAGTTTTTTATTAATTCTTTGTCGTGATTTTGGAGTTCCCTGTGCAGATGGGATCACAATTGATTTGAAGTTGTCTCATCAAGCGATCGCTGAGGCAATTGGTTCGACTCGTGTTACAGTTACAAGGCTACTAGGGGATTTGCGTGAGAAAAAGATGATTTCTATCCACAAGAAGAAGATTACTGTGCATAAACCCGTTACCTTAAGTCGGCAGTTCACATAAAAACAATTGGAGTTAGCGGAGTCGGCACGTGTTGTGTTTTTCAAGATCGCACTAAATAGCTAAAGGAAAATCTAAAATTGAGTAATTTCAGCTATTGCCAACCTCCACTTCTCCACAGAAAATGCTTAAAAGTAGTAGGCTGTATCTGGAAGGATTTCGGTAGCTAAACATGACCACCGGATACATCCTCATCGCAGCAATTTTAATTCTGGGAGGCGTAATTGCAACCGTGGGCGATCGCATCGGCACACGAGTTGGCAAAGCCCGCCTCTCACTCTTTAACCTTCGCCCAAAAAATACCGCAGTATTAGTAACAATTTTTACTGGCGGTTTGATTTCAGCATCAACCTTAGGGATTTTATTCGCTGCTGATGATAAATTGCGGCAAGGAGTCTTTGAGTTAGAAGATATTCAAACAGACCTCAGGCAAAAGCGGGAACAGTTAAAAACCGCAGAAACCCAGAAAAGTCAGGTAGAGAGTCAGCTAAATCAAGCAAGAATCGCCCAAGCAAAGGCACAACAAGACTTGCAAGCAATTAATCAATCCTTGCAGGCGGTCAATGCTAAGCAAAGGGAAACTCAAGCCCAGCTTAACCGCACCATTGAGCAGCAAGCCCAAACTCAAACTCAACTCCAGCGCACTCAGGGGCAACTAAATATAGTTGTCAGTCAGTACCAAAAAGCCATAGCTGAACTGCAAAGCGTTTACAATCAGCGACAGGAACTACAGGCAGCAGTTGAACTACTAAAGACAGAACGTCAACGACTGTATGCTGAAGCGAAAAAAGCGATTGACGAAGCCAAAACAGCTATCGAAAAACGGGATCGCGAACTTGCCAACCGCCAAGAAGTGATAGAAGCACGTGATCGCAAAATTGCCCAACTCGATCAATTGATTCAAAAGCGTAATTTAGAAATTACAGCTAGAGAACAAGTGATTGCCAAGCGGGAATCTCGCCTCAAAGAATTGGAAGCACAACAACAGCAACTAGAACAAGAAGTTGCAAGGCTGGAAAAATATTATCAATCCTACCAAGACCTGCGTTTGGGTAAGCTAGCCTTAGTTCGCGGTCAAGTTCTGGCTGCTGCTGTAATTCGTGTTACCCAAGCTGCTGCGGCTCGTCAGGCGGTGGTACAACTTTTACAACAAGCTAATCGCAACGCCAACCTCGAATTAAGTGAGCCTGGTGGAAATTCTGCAAATGTAGAGCTTGTGCGCGTAACTCAGGAAAGAGTTGAGCAATTGAGCAAGCAAATTGAGGATGGTCGAGAATACGTGGTGCGAATTTTCTCGGCAGGTAATTACGTTAGAGGAGAAAAGCAAATAGAATTCTTTGCCGACATAGCCAGGAATGAACTGGTTTTCTCTGGAGGCGCTCAGTTAGCCACAACTACTGCTGACCCTAAAAACATGACATCCTATCAATTACAGCAGCGATTGGAAATACTGATTTCTGCTTCCCAATTTCGTGCCCGTAACGCCGGAATTGTCGAAAATGTACAAGTAGATGGCACTTTTCTGCGTTTTGTCGCCCAATTAAGGCAGTATAATCAAGCATTGGAAATTAAAGCGATCGCCGCAGAAGACACTTATACAGCGGGGCCGTTGAGAGTCAAATTAGTAGCAGTAGTCAACGGACAAATTATTTTTAGTACTTAAAAAACAAGTCAGAAGCGGAGCGTCTCCGGCTCCGGTCAGAATTCAGAATTCAGAATTCAGAATACAATTAGTGGGAGATTCAGCGGAAAGTCACCAGTGGCGGCTTACGCCGTAGACGCCAAAAGGGCAGCTTACCATAGGCATCATAACTTTCCAAGACAGTATTTATGGGGTCATTAATTTTGAATTTTGAATTTTGAATTCGGAGCGAAGCGACGTGACTTTCCGTGAATTTTTACCGACACAGCCAGTGATCTTGGGTTTTGATCCAGGTCGAGATAAGTGTGGTTTAGCAATAATGGGACTGGATCGGCAGCTATATTATCATCAAGTCGTGCTGGCAAAAGAGGCGATCGCTACCATTGAGACACTGCGTCAAAAATTTCCCATCTCCTTGATGGTGATGGGCAACCAAACAACAGCCAAGCAGTGGAAGCAACAACTATATCAAGAATTACCAGAACCCTTGAATATCATTTTAGTAGATGAGCGTTACACAACCTTAGAAGCACGCGATCGCTATTGGCAAATGTATCCACCCAAAGGGCTAATAAAACTATTACCACAGGGCATGCGACAGCCTCCAAGGCCAATAGATGACATTGTTGCCATCCTGTTAATCGAAAGATACTTAAATCGCCTCACTGAATCAGCAGTGAGGAGTGAGGAGTGAAGAGTTAGCAATTAATATCTTCACAACTCCAAACTCCTAACTCTTAGAGTTCCGCCCGAATAGTAAAAGCATAGTCTCCTCCAGGCTCTAGTTGATAATCTTGTTTCTCCAAAAATCGACCGAGGGGTTCTTTGATTAAAGCGCGACCTTGGGAGGGCTTGACGGCAAGTTCTCCCCTACGAAAATGCCACTGGAAATGCCACTCAAACTCACCTGCACTCACTTCACCTTCAAGGAAGCCGTGTTGCCAGGATTGGCGGGTAATTTTGACATGGGCAATGGTTTCTGGCAGACGTTTGGCACTCACAATGCTTTATGTCAAGTGTGGAATAAGTAGCCTACATAATTAATTGGCTACTTATTTTATTTACCAAACATAGCTTAAATAGACAAACTGACAAAATGGGTATTTGTAATTGAGGGGGTTGTATTAATCAGGCGGAAGACTTGAGGGTAGGGAAGCTGCGGGGATAGCTAAAAAATTTTTAACTCAGTGCTTCATAATTAGGTCAGAAAACTATGACTAAAAGCATGGAAACCAAACAGCTAGGAAAAACTGGTATCTTTGTGAGTGCGATCGGTTTGGGTGGTATGCCGATGTCAATCTATAATCGCCCTCCAGAATCGGAATCAATCCAAGTGATTCATCGTGCTTTAGATCTAGGTATTACGTTTATTGATACTGCCGACTCTTATTGCAAAGATGAGTCAGATAAACATCACAACGAGCAGTTAATTCACAAAGCACTTACTAGTTATAAAGGCGATATCAGCCAAGTGATTGTCGCAACTAAGGGCGGCTTGATGCGTCCCGATGGTAATTGGACACGCAACGGTAACCCAGAACACTTGCGCCAAACAATTAAAGTCAGCTTTGAGGCTTTGGGTGGCGCTAAACCCATTGATGTTTGGCAATACCATTCCCCGGATAATAATTACACCATTGAAGAATCACTTGCACCAGTTAAAGAAGCTGTAGAAGCAGGTTTAATTCGGTTTGTGGGAGTTTCTAACTTTTCCGTTGAACAAATTAAGCAGGCGCAGGATCTGGTGGATATTGTCTCAGTGCAGAATCAATACAGCCCTTGGGAACGACAGCCAGAAATTGATGGTGTGCTGGAGTATTGCGAACAGCAAGGATTGACCTTTTTACCGTGGAGTCCCTTTGGTGGTAGGCGTCGTCATCAAAACTTAGAAGATATCCCAGCGATCGCTCAGTTGGCTAAAGAAAAAGGCGTGTCAGTGTACAATATCGTTCTAGCGTGGTTGCGTTCTAAGTCGCCTGCTATTTTGCCAATTCCTGGGGCTAGCAAAATTTCCAGCATTCAAGACTCAGCACAAGCTATCAATGTGAAACTATCTGATGAAGAAGTGCGAAAAATCGATCGGGCAACTTAGAAAATAGAGAGTAGGGAATGGGGAGTGGGGAGTAGGGAAAAGAAATTTTCATTGCTTCTTGTGAGTGCAATTTATAAAATCAACACACTCGGTAAATACTATATCAACCCGGTTTATTAAAAAAACTGGGTTTTTTATCAAGTAGACTATCCATAGAATTAAACTTGGCATGGCACTCTCATTCAAGTAATTAAACTAAAATTTATGCAGCCAACTTCTGTAACCAATAGGTTGAAGCAGATGGTATTTGCTATTTTGCTACTGTTTTCGCCGTTGTACTTGCAAACTTCAGTAGACGCACAATCACAGGACAATACCAAACTTCTGGCATTTTTTGATAATGTAAATAATCCGGTTACTGTTGGTTTTCCCGCAGGACAACAAGTAGATATCACACCACCGCCACCGCAGCTAAATTCTTTCGATCGAGCCGTATTAAAAATTTGTGGATCTATTGGTACGAGAGTGAGTAATAATAGTTTTAAAGAATTGTTATCTTCATACCCAGATGTGTTAGAAAAAGTTCAGCAAGCTAGCGGCGGTGAACTGAGTCCCGGACGTAAAAATAAAGCACAATTTCTGGAAGATTTAACTAATATTTGGTTCAAGCGTCGGGGATTTGAACATATATTTTGTGGTGAAATATATAACGCTAATGATATTGGTGGCTTACATTTTTACGGCAGGTATTTACAGCTACAAAATCAGGGTATAGGGGGACGGCTACCCTATAATCAAGGACGAGAAGAAGTTGTTCCTGGGGTAATTTATACAATGGGTGTAGTAATTAAGCAGAAAAATCGTACAATCAGAGATGTCATCAAAGGCTATGGCTATCTAAGCAATGCTGAAGAAATACTTTTAGATACCACTAAAATATTCAAACTTCAAGGAAACAACGAAGGTGCGTGTATTTATAATGTAAGCGATCGCGAAACAGGCAAATCCTTTCCTACTGTTTTTGTCAGAGAAGAAAAAGCAATCATTACCTATTATCCTGACGCTACTCCTCAGGGTGCAAAATGTAGAAGTTAAACTGGGGATTCAATACTGGGATTAAGACCAACTAATTAATAATATGATTGTCAACATATTACCGTACCTTGTTAAAATTCCCAAATACTCTGCAATAAGCACATAATACAAATAAATGAAATTGGAAACAAGCCGCTTGCTAATGCGTGAGTTTTTAGAGATAGATTCGCAGGCAGTTTTTACATATCAATCCGAACCTTTATACTTGCTTTACTCGCACTGGACGCATCGTAACCACAAGGATGTTCGTGAGTTTGTCCAGATGTTTATTAATCAGCAATTAGAACAACCACGCACAAACTTTCAGTTAGCTGTTGTTCTTAAAACAGAAAATCGACTGATTGGCAATTGTGGTATTCGTGTCAACGATCCTGAATTGCGAGAAGCAAACATCGGCTATGAACTAAATCCTCAGTATTGGGGACAAGGTTATGCAACAGAAGCAGCACAGGCAATTCTCAAGTTCGGCTTTGAAGAATTAAAAATGCATCGTATCTGGTCATGGTGTGTTGCAGAAAATATCGCCTCTTTTAGAGTTTTAGAAAAAATTGGTATGCATCGTGAAGGGCATCTGCGAGAAAAAGAGTTAATTAAAGGTAAATGGTATGACAATTTTATTTACTCTATTATTGAAAATGAGTGGAAAACATCGCCAGCTTAGATTTAAAAATATTTTCAATAATTAAACATGATTACTATCTAAACCAGAAGCGATCGCATCTAATTTATTGGCATCAATTATTGTAATTTTACCACCCCGACTATAAGCAATTACTGACTTGAGGCTTTTAATTAAACGCACACATTCTTCGTAGGTAATACCGCTACTCCGAGCCATGCGGTAATAAGATAATCTGGTCTTTAAACACTCTCCCTGTGGAGTTAAATCAGTTCCGGATTCACCAGCAAAATACTGAATTAATCTCGTAATCCGAACAATAGCTCTTTCAGAAACTAATCCGTGGACTGTTTGATGTAATTGCTGAATTCTACTATTAAAAACCATCAGCATTCGTAATGCAATTTCAGGATTTTCTTGAATAGCTTTTAATAAAGCATCTCGCTCCACAGTCAGAATTTCACAATCAGATTCAGCAGTTACAGTTGCAGGAGAAATACCATTTCCTAACAAAGCAGGAGCCGCAAAAATTTCTCCAGCAGCTAAGACGCGGAAAATAGTTTCTTTCCCCGTTGTTGCTGTTTTGCTAACTTGAATTAATCCACTGACAACAGCATACAGTTTTGCTGGCAAGCGATCGCCTTCATGCAAAACAATCTCTCCTTTGCGATAGCATTGCACCTGAGTGTAAGGTTGCAAAGTTACTGTGTCTGCTGTTTCTAAACCTGCAAACACAGTAATTTGTGAAAGTTGTTCCACAGATGCCTGCATCATTAGGCTGATATTGCAAAAGCTGGACGATGCCCAATCCAAGGTTTAGCCGCTTCTATTTGTGCTGCTAGGCTGATGAGTGTGGCTTCAGCCGCCGGCTTGCCAATTAGCTGCACACTAATAGGTAAACCCTTATTATCAAATCCTACAGGAATGGCGATCGCTGGTTGTCCAGTTGCATTCGCAGGCGGACAAGGTGCAACCCATTGAACAATATTTTGGAATGTCTCTTCTGGACTCAGATTAGCCCATTCCCCAACACGAATGGGTGAATGTAAATAAACTGGCAATAGCAGCACATCCACGGTATCAAAAAACGCTACAATTTGCCGTGCCACTACCTGCATTTGGGCAACTGCTTGCAGGTACTCAGCTACGGAACCTGTGCGGGCAAATAGCCAGCGATTCAACGGCTGCAAGACTTCAACAGGAAGTCCTGATGCCGCTACCCCTGCTTGCCAGACGATTTGAAATGGTTCAACTAAACCGCTGAAATCTGGAGATTTCTGTTCAACTTGATGACCAAGTTGTTCTAACAACTCGACTGTTTCTCGGACACCTTGCTGGCAGTTGGCATCTGCTTCTCCCAGAGGAAAAATGCTAGTGTCAAAGGCTATTCGCAAAGCGCCAGGTTTTGTTTCGCTGGCAGCGAAAAATGATGTTTCCGGATCTGGTAACCAGTAAGGATCGCCTGTGACATAGCCAGATATGACATCCAAAAGCGCAGCAGCATCAGCCACAGTCCGCGCTATTGGGCCGTTGGTGGCAATTCCAGCGAGGCGTTCGCCCACGGGTGCTTTACTCACCCTACCCCGTGATGGCTTGAGTCCCACCAAACCACAACAAGCCGCAGGCCCCCGAATCGAACCACCACCATCAGAACCTTGGGCGATGGCACACAATCCTGCTGCTAGCGCCGCCGCCGCACCACCACTAGAACCGCCAGGGGTGTATTCTAAATTCCAGGGATTTCTTGCTGGGGGAAAACCCGTAGGTTCGCTATAAGGTAATGAACCTAATTCGGAAGTGGCTGTTTTACCGAGAATAGTAAAACCAGCTTGCCTAATCCGTGTCACAACTGCATCATCATAGTTAGCGATATTGTTGATTAGTGCCGGATTTCCATAGGTACAAGTAGCACCAGCTACAGCATTCAGATCTTTAATGGAAATCGGCACACCAAAAAATGGCGGTAGTTCTGAGGTAGTTGTTAATAACTCTGTTTTCGCTTTAGCATCTGCGATCGCTGTTTCTGTGGTGACTGTAAAATAACTTCCTAATTGGGGATTTAACTGCCGAATCCGTTCTAAATATATTTCTACTAACTCTAGCGGTGATACTTCCCGACGACGGATTAATTGGGCTAACTCTAGTGCTGAGGTAAATGCTAAATCAACTTCATTCATACATTAGTAAATAGGTAATTTCACCTTTCTTTGGGATTTTTAAACTGAAATTGTTACTTTAGTAGGATTTCGGGGAACTATGTATTCTATAGTTCCTGAAATTTGTCATTCATTTAGGATGCTCAGAGGCAATAGACGTGGTTATGTTCTTACTTCAGCCATTTTAATTGTTTCGCATATATTTTCGACAAATCCCTAAGGGGTATTTATGGCTAACCTCGAATTACTTGTTAGTGAATTGCCAAAATTGATTCAGAGTTTGAAGCTAACTATTAGCGATTCTCATGAAATCATGCAACAAATTATACTGATTAATAATGCTCAGGAAGAACTCAGGAATATTCAAAAAATAATTGTTCAAGAATTAAAATTTGACAATCTTAATAATTCGGCGATCGCCACACTTCCTCGAAGTAATACAGTAGCCAGTTTGTTTATACCTCATATTGGATTAGTAGATCCAGTCCTAGCAGCAAAATTTGGGAATTCGGAAACTAAACTTTCATTAACTGATTTACAAAAAAAAATTGAAACCTGGATTGAATGGGGCTATTTTTTGCAGGCTTTAGCTGCGGATATTCTCAGCGATCTTCAATTAGTAAATCAACTCAATTCTGATAGTTCACATATCAGTTTACCTGCTAAATTTAAAGCAATTACTGAAAACTTAAAAAGTAGTTTAGTCTTCACCAACTCTAAAAATTTGGAGTATCAATTTCAAAAAATCAGCAATTCTCAAAAAGAATTATTACAGCTACAACAAAAGTTAAACTATATTTTTAATACTATCAAAACTAGTCATAGCTTACTAACTATTTTATTAGGAGTCTCTGCTTTTTGCGGTAAATCTGGATTTACCTTAGAGTGGTTGGATGATGACCACGAATTAATTATATCAAGTGATGGTAAAATTCAAGAGTTAACCAATATATTGAATGATTGTGATATTTTTCAAGAACAAATTGCTACTTTAATTATTCAAGGTGACACTTTAAGAGAACAGGCAGAACAAGCTCTAAAAAAGATTGAACACCAAAGTACGAAAAAATTAGTTATTAAAAATCAATTAGATGATGGCATAAAATTGCCGACAAATAAAATAATAGGCTCAGCTTTTTTTATAGTCTCAAGCTTATTAATGTTAGGTTTTGCTAGTTGGCAAATACAAGACCGGAATCCACAATTAAAAAGTCGAATTTTAACTCAAGAAGAAAGAGCGATCGCTAACTTTAAATCTGCTCAAAAACTCGGTATGGAAGCTGCTTCTTTAGTCCAAAAGCCGCCACATTCTCTACAAACATGGCAACAAGCAGAAACTAAATGGTATCAAGCAATAAATTTGTTAAATAGCATTCCTACTCAAACATCAGTCTCTGACCAAGCAAAGAATAAATTAACTCGTTATCGGATTAACTATAACGCTATTAGTAAAATAGTTTTAACTGAAAAAAAAGCAACTACCAACTTAGAATTAGCGCAAAAATTGGCAATAGAAGCTACGTTTTTTGTACACAATTCACCTCATTCAACAATAACTCGCCAGCAAGCAAAAGATAAATGGAAGCAAGCTATTAAGCTATTAGAAGCTATTCCAGAAAATAGTTCTGTTTCTACGCAAGCTAAAGAAACACTTCCTATTTATAAAACTAATTATGCTGCTATTAGATCGAGATAATCCAAAACTAATAGATATACATTTTTGGATTTGAGATTTTGCGGAAACTCTCTGGCGTTCGCCAAGCGTCTTGGAAAGAGGTTTCCTCAATTGGCACAGCCTACTGCAACAAAAAGTTTCAGTATCCAGTCCCTACTGTCTATATTTCAAGCTAGTCAATAATTCGGTTTAAATTTCGATACTCATCAAATTACTGACAATTGGAAATTGACTACAGTGATTCTACTAAATTTAATATTTTATTTATATTCTCTGGGACTTTCCGTAGCGATCGCCCAAATACTCGCAAATCAGGCTTTTTTGATTACTAGTTTATGCTTAGCGTCTAATATTATACATTAAAAATGATGTTTAGAATACTTTTATCTTCAAATAAAAACTATATATTTTGCACATCTAGCACAGTAGGAAACGCCGAGGGGGAGACTGGTAAAAGGTACAAGGTAAAAGCTACAAAGTAATTAAGGTAAGTTTCCTTCTTCATTTTTGCCCGCTTTCTATCCTTGTGGCGCAAGCATTTTCCCTGCTCCATCTCGGCGTTTTAATTTTTCTTTCATCCGTTGCAGCAAGCTCACAACAGCTGCGACGGATTTTTGCTTTCTTTTGTTTATGCTATCTAAATTCTAGAGGAATCTAGAGATTTATTTCTTACTTCATAACAAGCATGAGACCCGCTATTCATCAGTAAGCATTTCAGGCTTTAGCTAAACCCGATCGATGTAATTGCTCAACTTTGGTTTTAGTAAACCTTGATTGGTATTTAAGTAAATAACTTTGATTTAATTGATTGTCAATATGCTTGTAACAATATTTTATAAAAAGAGAATAAAGGCGTCAGAATTCAGGGGATAGGGCATTGGGAGGTGTGGGAGGATGGAAAGAAATCTTTCCCCCTTCTCTCCCTACACTCCCTCCGCCCTTATTCCTGCGCTCCAGCGTTTTGCAAACTCCGTACAATATCCTGATAACCATTAAATTCTGCAATCATCAAAGCAGTGTAACCGCCTCGGTTTTTCAAATTCACATCAGCCCCAGCTTGGATTAATAACTGCACAATCTCTCCATAACCGGCTGAAGCAGCCCACATCAATGCTGTTGCCCTTGCTGAGTCTTGAAAGTTGATATCTGCCCCCTTTGCTAAGAGGATTTCTACCACCTTTGTGTGCTGGCGTTCAGTTGCCTTAATCAAAGCACTTTTACCATCATCTGCTCGAACATTGGTATCAGCACCATAATTGAGCAATACTTTCACTGTTTGGGTGTGCCCATGTGATGCAGCCAGCGTCAAAGGTACTTCACCGAGGTTTTTTCCACAAATATCTCCTCCACAACGCAGCAGTACTTCCACAATTTGGTTGTGTCCCTGCAATGCTGCTACCAACAATGGCGTGTCACCAAGATGGTTTTTAATTTGTACATCCGCACCTTTGTTAAGTAACACTTGCACCACATCAACATAGCCTTCCACAACGGCAAGATGTAAGGCAGTTTCACCATCCTGGTCTTGGAGATTAATCTGGGCCCCCCGATCGAGTAAAGCAGATGCGAGCGCACTGTGTCCTGCCGCCGCGGCCGCCGATAACGCAGTTCCACCACCAGCGTTTTTCGCGTTCACATCAGCCCCCGCCGCCAGCAGTGCTTGAACAACCTCCAGATGTCCCAAATCTGCCGCTAACATTAACGGTGTCTCACCCTCCTCATCTGGGACATTGACATCTACACTAGCTTCGAGGATTGCTTTTATAACTTCTACGTGTGCGTGCTTAACTGCTAGCTTCAAAGCCGTATCATCATCTTTATCAGCGATGTCCACTAAACCACCAGCAGCCAATAGAACTCGTACTATTTCCACATGACCTTTAACTACTACTGCCATTAAAGCTGTGCTGCCATCTTCATTAGTGGCGTTGACATCAGCACCTCTAGATATTAAAAGCTGCACAATGTCAAGCTGTTTGGCGCTAGCTGCTAACATCAAAGGCGTCAAACCATAGAGTTTTCTTTTTAAATTGATATTTGCCCCAGCATCCAGCAGCGATCGCACAATTTCGGTGTAGCCTAAATTGGCAGCAAACATTAAAGCTGTGGTGCCTTGGTGATCGCACGTATCCACCTTCACACCAGCAGCTAGTAGCCCGCACAGCCCCTTGATATCCCCACTTTTAGCAGCCTTCAGCAGCAAAGTATCGTTGTTTTCAATCATCGATGAGATCCCACACAGGGAAGTTATTCGTCTACCCTCAAAATTCAGCTTAAGTCAAAACAAGCCCAAACGAGTGCCTCGACTTTCTGCTGAACCCTCCAATCTAATTGCATTCTGAATTCTGTTAGCGCGGCGGGGCGTAGCCCATTCTCAATTCTGACTTCTTCTTTAATTTCTGAAACTTTAAGCACAGAAAATAGAGTTATGCTAATTTTTATGAAGATTTAATAATTGGGCGAGGACACGATGAGTCTGGAACTTTCTCCGTCGGTGAAATATTGGCTGAACTTCTTTCATCCGCTGATGATGTGGGCGCTATTAGTAGTCTCGATTTATGCCGCCTATTTGGGGTTGCAAGTACAGCGTACCAGAAATGCTCAGGGTGAAGAAAAGAAAGAACTGATTAAAGGTAGATATAACGTCAGACATTATCAAATCGGGTCTATACTCCTAGCTTTGATGGTGGCAGGTGCAATTGGAGGGATGGCTGTCACTTACATCAATAATGGCAAGTTATTTGTAGGGCCTCACCTGCTAGCAGGATTGGGAATGACGGGTTTGATTGCATTTTCGGCGGCTTTGTCTCCCTACATGCAAAAAGGAGCAAATTGGGCGCGTGCAACTCACATTTTGTTGAATTTCACGCTTTTAGGGCTTTTTGTTTGGCAGGCTGTTAGTGGGGTACAAATTGTCCAAAAAATTCTGACTCAAGCATAGTTAATTAGTCATTTGTCCTTTGTCATTAGTTTATGACAAGGGACAAACAACTGTTGACTAGCAACTTGAGATTTTTTTGGTTTATGCTTCACACCTTGTGGTCGAAACAAATCCAAAATCGGTTGACTCACCGCTTTTTCTTGGAATTGACAGGAAAGGGTATTTGCAAAGAGTGATGAAAATCTTCTTGGACTTTGCGAGTTAAGCGGCGGGAGACTTGGCGGACGATTTGATTAAGTAAGCGATCGCCTGTAGATTGAACTAAAGACTTGGGTAATCGCTGAATAAACTTGGGAAAGTGTATATAAACGACTAAATCCAACTCCCATTCAACTCTGGTCACCTCCCCAATGTCAGTAGAAACACCATTTGCCACGTTTTCTGTTAACTTGAGGGATGCTCGGTAATCTACGTCATAACCAGGTGGATGGTAATCGGGAATGGGAATTGTGCGGATGCGGTAAATACCCTCGTCTGGAGGTAATAATTCCAAACCAATTTTTGGTTCTACTTCATAGCCAAAAGAACCAAAACGACCAATTACTAGAGCATAGCCATTTTCTCCCAACCTTTGCACCTTCATCGGTTCAGCGCAGCGCGAAAACCATGAACTGTGAGAATTGAGGTACTCAGCAACCTTTACCTCTGGAGCAAACATTTCCATACAGTCTTGATAACGACCATAAAATTTTGTTAGTGTCGCTAAATGTGTTTCTGTTAATGTCTCGTTTGCTTCTTCTTGGCTGGATGCTACTGGTAAAACTGTTTCTGTTATTTCCAAGGATTGGTATTCGCCGTTTCTTAAAAGCATAAATGCATTACTGTATACTTTGGCGTTCGTCTATATTAATAATTCCCTGCTGACTTGGGTCGTTTCGCACAAGTATCCTATTTTGACAGAAACCTCAAAAATCTGCCATCGACTCCATAGAATCACTAAAATAAAGAACTGAACAAGCACACAATAGTTTCCCAGGATAGCATTTCTCATGAAAGCATTTGTAGCAGGGGCAACAGGTGAAACAGGTCGCCGAATCGTGCAAGAATTGGTAGCGCGGAATATCCCAGTCATAGCTCTGGTGCGCGATATAGAAAAAGCTAGGGGTATTCTCTCTCCTGAAGCCGAATTAGTGGTAGGCGACGTGTTACAACCAGAAACTCTAACTGCTGCCTTGGGAGATAGCACAGTTGTGTTGGTTGCTACTGGTGCAAAACCTAGCTTTGACCCCACCGGCCCCTATAAAGTGGATTTTGAAGGTACGAAAAATCTAGTCCATGCTGCTAAGACCAAAGGAATTGAGCATTTTGTCTTAGTTTCTTCTTTGTGTACATCTAAGTTATTCCATCCACTGAACTTGTTTTGGCTAATTTTGGTCTGGAAAAAGCAAGCTGAAGAATACATCCAGAAAAGTGGTCTTACTTATACGATTGTGCGGCCTGGTGGCTTAAAGAATGAAGATAATACTGACTCCATTGTGATGCAGGGTGCTGATACACTGTTTGACGGTAGCATTCCTCGGCAAAAAGTCGCCCAAGTTAGCGTCGAGGCATTGTTACAACCAGCTGCACGGAATAAAGTTGTCGAGATTGTTGCGAAGCCAGAAGCAGCCTCGAAAAGTTTTGCAGAGCTATTTCAACAGTGCTAGGTTGAAAGTACAGACGCGATGAATCGCGTCTGTACAAGAGTAGGGGAGAAATTTAGAAGTTAGAGTTAAAGCGATCGCTCTTTATCTTATTCTGATTCAACAAAGAATTGCATAATATTTATTCCCTACTCTTTTTTTGAAAAATAATTAAATAAGTAGTAGTTGAGGTAGCGATGTCTGTGCAATTACTAAGACGGAAATTCACAGTTGAGCAATATCACAAAATGGTTGAGTCGGGAATTCTCAAAGACGATGAGCGAGTGGAATTGATTCGGGGAGAAATCATTGAGATGTCGCCAATTGGGACAAAACACGCTGCTTGTGTAAATCGACTTGTTAACCTGTTGATTCAACTCTTGGGGAAACGCATTATACTTGCTTCTCAAAATCCAATTGCGTTGAACAATAATTAAGAACCCCAGCCAGATGTCGCATTACTCAAACCCCGTAGTGATTTCTACGCCACAGCACACCCCGAACCCCAGGATATTTTTTTATTAATTGAAGTGTCTGATTCGACTGTTGTGTATGACCGGGAAGAGAAAATCCCTTTATATGCAGAAGCTAATATTATAGAAGTTTGGTTGGTAGATATTAACGAGCAAATTGTCGAAGTTTATCAACAACCAACAGCCGCAGGATATCAGCATATTCAAAAGTTTACTAAGGGTCAAACTTTATTAATTCAAGCTTTCCCTGATGTCAAGATTACCGTCAATGAAATCTTTGGCAGATAAAATTACTTCTCTCTCATCTCCCTTTCATCCTTTCAAGACGCAAAAAATCTACCATTATTTAAACAAAGTTTCTGAGGTCAGTCTCACAGCCGGAGGCGGCGCACTGGCTACTATCACAAGCGTTCAACTCGCCAAGCAAATCAAAGAGCAATTATTAGAGATTATAGAAAAATCAGATGAGTAAATTTAGAGAAGATAGAGCGATTATCCCTAAAATAACCTGAAATATGGAGCGATCGCTACGCTATCTTGAGTAACTAACTCCAAACTTGAGCCTTAAAGGCGCAATCGTCAGCCTCAAAGCCGCAACTTTCAGCATCAAAGGCGCAACCGTCAGTCTCAGAACCTTAACTTTCACCCTCAAAGGCTCTCAACTGCGGCAATATTAATCTTGCAACCACATCAACAGCTAGAAACGACATAGATGCTTGGATCTTTCAAGATAGCCATGTATGGTATAGAAATGTATAGAATCTTGAATAGATATAAAATATAGTTCTTAAATGCACACATTTTCAGCATCTTCCTCAATGCAGCTGTCTGTACCACCAAAACACTTTCAGCCAAAGAAGATTGTCGCACTGGGAGACAGCTTAATATATGGATTTGGCGACCCGGAAAAAGGGGGATGGATTGAGCAACTACGGCGATGGTGGATGTTGCCGGATAGTGCGGGTCATGTTCTTTATAATTTAGGCGTAAGAGGCGATCGCACGCAACAAGTAGCCCAAAGGCTAGAAGTTGAATTTCGCCATCGCGGTGAGTTGCGAAATCGTGTTCCTGATTTGATTATTTTATCAGTAGGCGTCAACGACTCAGCGCGTTTGGCGCGTCCCGATGGGCGGAGTTACACAGATTTTAGCGTATTTGAAAAGGAAATCGCTTCTCTGCTAGATTTGGCACAACAACTCTGTCCTGTATTATTTGTGGGCATGGTGCCAGTAGATGAAGCTAAGATGCCATTTTTAGATTGCTTTTACTATAATCATGACGATCAGTACCGCTACAAACAAGCAACTCGTCTTGCTTGTGATAAACGGCAAATTCCCTATTTAGATATTTTTGATATATGGATGGAACGCGGTGAAGCTTGGCGACTCAAACGCTTGAGCGATGATGGACTTCATCCCAATACACTAGGTTATCAAGCCTTGTTAGAAGACGTAATCAATTGGGATGCTATAGTAAATTACCATTCTCTAGATTTAGTTACCACCTGAAACTATAACAATTTTAGATTTTAGGCTGCACCAAAGGTGTGCTTACAGCGCAACTTTGATTTTGGATTGAATCTAAAATCTAAAATCTAAAACTACTCCTATGACACCAACTTTATTTGGCCGCTGGCAAACTCGATTACTATTACTTGTAACTGTAGGCGTACTCGTATCTTTACCCTTTGCAATGGGTTTGATTGGTTCTGGTGCTAACTCAGTTTATTTTTGGATACTTGGTTATGTCGCCGTCTTTGGTTTAGGTTGGGATGTACTTTATAACTATCTCCAAAAATTCCGCTGGGACAGAGATTGGCCAGCAGCTTATCAACTTTTAGCTGGTATTTGGGAATTACTGTTTGTGTTCTGTGGAATCAAACTTTTTGGGTTTTTACCAATACCTTTACCAAAGGAAGAACTGTCACCAACAGATTTTTTATTACACTATAGCGTCGTCTGGTTAGCAGTTTTTATTACTTCCCAAAGCCTGATGCGAATTATATTTCTCCGTTGGCGTTTTCGGGGTGGAGAGTGGTTGTAATTCGTAATTGTTAAAAGAGAATTCAGAATCAATTAGTGAGAGTAATTTTCAACACACTAGAATACAGATGAATCTAGGGGCGCACAGCTGTGCGCCCCTACCTTTATATTCAATTAGACATGTGTGGGCATTACTGTGCTAAAAAAATATATTTGTATTATTATTTACTTTACTCAGATTTAATTTCTGCGCAATAAAATACAATGTCAAATTTTGATCTGGTTATTCAGCTATTTCTGCAACTGACAGTAATTTTAGTCACTTGTCGCATAGTTACAATTTTAGGACGCCGCTATCTCGGTCAAACTGATGTTGTTTGCGAAATGATTGCAGGTGTCATGCTAGGGCCATCACTTCTGGGTTTGATTGCACCAGATTTCCAGCAATGGCTATTTCCTAAGTTGCCGATTATCACTGCTTTAGGAGATAAGATACCCAATCCATCAATGTCGATTTTATATGCCATCAGTCAAATTGGATTAGCAATTTATATGTTTTTGATTGGTTTAGAGTTCAACACAAAACTCTTAAAACACCATATCAAAAGCGCGGGTTTGTTATCTGCGGCTGGGATTATTACTCCTTTTATCTTAGGAGCGATCGCTTCTTTTTGGTTATACCACAATGGCAATTTCTTTCAACCAAAAGTAGTGCCTTGGTCAGCCGCTTTATATCTAGGTGCGTCGATGACAATCACCGCTTTTCCGATGTTAGCTCGGATTCTTTACGAACGCGGACTTGCACAAACTCGCTTCGGGACTTTGGCTTTAGGCGCAGCATCGGTAGATGATGGAGTTGCTTGGTGTTTGCTAGCGATCGTGCTTGCTAGTGTGAAAAATTCCATCAACATCGCCATCTTAGCAATTGGTGGTGGCATTTGCTACGTGCTATTTGCTATTTTTATCGGGCAACGTCTACTTAAAGCCTTCACACGCATGACAAAACGTGATGCGGGTGTGAATAGACAAACATTGACTTTATTATTGATAGTTTTGATGTTTTGTGCATGGTTTACTGATATCACAGGTATCTATGCAATATTCGGTGCATTTATTTTGGGAGCAATAACACCACGCGGAGAATTCGCCCAACAAATTCGCCAATATACAGAGTTTTTCACAACTTCTTTTTTGCTGCCGATATTTTTTGTCTTTTCTGGATTAAACACTCAAATCGGACTAGTAAATACACCTGCATTATGGGGAATTACCCTCTTAATTTTGGCGATCGCAATTCTCGGTAAAGGTATTGCTTGTATGTTAGCAGCAAAATTAGCAGGAGAAAATTGGCGCGAATCAGCAACTATCGGCGCTCTGATGAATGCTCGCGGTTTAATGGAGTTAATTATCCTCAATATTGGTCTTGAGCAAGGTATAATTACCCCTACTTTATTCACTATTATGGTTATTATGGCTGTAGTTACTACACTCATGGCATCACCCTTGGTTGCCTTTTTATTGCACGGTACAAGCTATGAAAAATTTACTGTTTAAACAAATCTATATAGGAAATTAACAATGAATTACTGATAGGAACTGTAGCAAAGTACTGAGTTTTGACATTTACCGAAAATACAAAGCAAATATACCAGGCGATTAGAAATCGCAGCTACACAAACAAAGTCCGCCTACGCGGACTCTAAGAATTTGAAACCCAGGATCGGTAGCTTTTGTCTGTATAGCCGCGAATTCCATTCGCCAGAGCAAACGTGTTTTTACAAAAGTGAGATGCTCCCGGATACAAGCCCCTAAATTTATTTATGGGGATCATTAATTTTGAATTTTGTTAGCGCAGCTAAGCCGTGTCCGCGAGCGTCATTTTGAATTTTGAATTCGGAGCGTTCGCTCAGGGTCAAGGCTTCGACTCCGCTCAGCCTTGGCTGTTGGCTATTGAGCGGAGGCAAAGATACTCCGCTTCCGGTGAAGAGTTATTATTATCTTCTTTGCCCCTCTGCCCTTGTGTACCTCATCTCCCACTAACAGCAACTGACATCACCAATAAGTACAAATTAATCTTCAGGATCTCTTCCAAATTTGACCTGATAATTCATAATTCCTAATTAAACGTACAAGCTTAGAAATTGATTTATACAGTTGTTAATGCCTGAATTTTGAAGTTTGAATTTCCAGTTTGTGTAGTCTCTCGCCAAGAGGAGGGGTTGACATTTTCCAGTATTTTAAACAATTATCTTAGGAAAACCAGATAGTTACTTTTGAGGAAACCATGCACATAGTTGTTCTCGTTCTGGTTGAGGTACTGATTGTTATTGGACTTTCACGGCTAGTAGGGCTAGGATTTCGTTCTATTAAGCAACCGCTGGTAATTGGTGAAATTGTCGCTGGGATTATGCTTGGGCCATCTTTATTTGGTTTAGTAGCTCCCCATGTAGCAGTTACCTTATTTCCACCAGAAACTATTCCTTTTCTAAATGTTTTGTCTCAGGTGGGACTAATATTTTTCATGTTTCTGATTGGACTAGAACTAAATCCAAAATACCTCAGTGGTCAGCTAGAAGTGGCAGTTTTAACTTCTCATGTCAGTATTTTGGTGCCTTTTTCCTTGGGAACGTTACTAGCGGTGGTGCTTTATCCTCTAGTTTCTAACGCTAGTGTTTCGTTTACTGCCTTCGCCTTATTTTTGGGCGCGGCGATGTCGATTACTGCTTTTCCAGTGTTGGCACGAATCATTACTGAGAATAATTTACAAGGAACCCGCTTAGGAACATTAGCCTTAACTTGTGCAGCGGTGGATGATGTCACAGCTTGGTGTTTATTAGCAGTAGCGATCGCTGTAGCTCGAACTGGCGATTTTGCTGGTGCAGTACCTACAATTATTGAGAGTATAGTCTACATCGGCTTCATGCTAACGCTGGGACGTTGGTTTCTAGAAGGTCTTGCCAAACATTACCGACGTGCGGGACGCCTCAGCCAATTAGTCTTAGCTGGGATTTATATGGGAGTGGTTGCATCTGCATTAATCACTGAACTGATTGGCATTCACTTAATTTTTGGGGCATTTTTACTGGGAGCAGCAATGCCCAAAAATGAAGATTTAGTGCGCGAATTGGCAGTAAAAACCGAAGATTTTGTCCTGATATTCTTGCTGCCAATATTTTTTGCCTACAGTGGTTTGCGGACACAGATTGGCTTGCTGAATCGTCCAGAATTATGGCTATTGTGTGCATTGGTTTTAGCAGTTGCGATCGCAGGTAAATATTTTGGTACTTATATAGCTGCTCGTGTGAGTGGGATTAATAAACGGGAAGCCTCGGCACTCGGTTGGTTAATGAATACTCGCGGCTTGACCGAGTTGATAGTGCTAAATATTGGTTTGGAGTTAGGAGTAATTTCCCCCTTAGTATTTACCATGCTGGTAATTATGGCGCTGGTAACTACATTTATGACCTCGCCACTGTTGGAATGGACATATCCGAAAAAGCTAATCAGATTAGATGTCGTAGAAACGGAGTCACAAGCAGAAGGCGAAATACATTTAGATACAGAAGATACAACTGCTCAACAAGGAACTTACACTCGTCCCTACCGGATTTTAGTACCAGTGGCTAATCCGAATTCCCAAAAAGGTTTAGTACAGTTAGCAGTAGCAATCGCTCTTAACTATCGACAATCGGCTGTTGTCCATCCCCTCAGCTTAATTGAATTTGAAGAAGACTATGCCTTTGAGAGTACCCCAGTTGAAGCAGACCGATTAATCGGCCAGCGCCGCCAGCAGTTAGAAGAATTAATTAATACTCTCGAACCTCCAGAAACACGCTCTTACGTGCATCCCATCGTCCGTACATCCAGCAATGTTGCACGGGAAACAGCCCAGATTGCCGCCCTAGACCAAGTTGATTTAATTCTCGTGGGATGGCATCGCCCAGCTTTTAGTAGTAACCGCTTGGGGGGAAGAGTCGGTCAAATTCTCAGCACTGCACCAGTGGATGTAGCAGTATTTGTAGATCGGGGAAGCGACCGATTAGAAAGCTTGTTAGTGCCTTATTCTGCAAATATCCACGATGATTTAGCATTAATACTTGCTTTGAGATTGCTAATCAATCGTGAAACTTGTATGTTGCAGGTTTTACACGTTTTACCAGAAAATCGCCTCAAGGATGAATTGAGTTACGAACTGGATACGATGATGGAGCAATTACCAGGTAGTGTACGCGATCGTATAGAAATCAAAGTTGTCCAAGCTCCAGATCCCATCCAAGCCGTAGTCGAAGCCTCGAAAAATGTAGATCTGACAATTGCTGGCACCAGTCGCACTTGGGGTATTGAGCGTCAAACCTTAGGAAGATATACAGACCAATTAGCTATCCAATGCCGTTCTTCCCTGCTGATTACCCGTCGCTACAGTCAAGTCACTGCTCATCTGGCTTCCGTGCTTCCTGAAGTTAGTACCCAAGAGCCAACAACTCAGGAATTGAGATTATGAATCATTTCAACTTCAAATCCTTAGCTTTTTACGGAGTAGCTATCAGTTCAGTGCTAGTGCTGTTTAAAACCGTAACTGTTTATGGAGAAAACAATCTCAAAGCTCCTCCTTTAGTTAGCGATCGCTATCGTCTAACACTAGCTGAAAATTTGCCTAACTGTGAAAAATCAGACACCCTGAGATTAAACATTGAGCAGTCAGGTATTTACTTAAATGCTTCTGTATTACCAACAAACGCTAACGCCGATCTTGACGAAGAGCATTCTCTCATGGGCATCTTGAAAAATCAACAGTTAAATTTATCTGGGAAAATAAACAGATCGAGCCTTTGCAATATCCCTCACTCCCAGAAAGATCCTCTCAACTCAGTCACAATTCAAATGCAACTAGTCGAGAGAGGTAATATACCAGGGCAATTAACTCTCAATGGCATTCCACAAACTCTAAAATTTACTGCTGTGCCAGAAAAAGTTCAGGAAAAATCTCAGAAGTCCAACACCCATTAAAAGGGATGGGGCAATGGGAGGTGTGGGAAGGGTGAGAAGCTTTTTTATAATTTCCCTCACTCCTCGGTCTGTCCACACTCCCCACTCTCTATTCACTTTTTCATACGTTATGGTCTACGCAGTTCATTATAGGTACTTAGAACATAAGTAAGTGTATATCTTTATAGTGGGATCTGAGTAATAAAAAGTTAAAAGTATAATTTAATTCTTAGCTTATACTAGAAATTCCTCAGAACTCAATATCAAAGGCATAATTAAAAATGGCTCAGAGATTAAAGACCTGGTATTGTCACTGGAACAAACAGCTACTTAGCTTCAGTGTATTCGGTTTTTATGCAACGATCGCCCTTGAAACTTCCAGCATTGCTGTTACACCAGTGGCAAAACTAGATAATTGGCGTTTTTCCCCAAAAACACAGCAACTCGAAATCATTCTCTCAACAGCCACAACTCCTCGTTATTTCTACCTTGCCCAACCACCTCGCTTGGTTGTGGATTTACCCAATACTAAGTTAGGTTCTGTTACCACCCAGCAAAATTATTCTGGAGTCATCAAAAGTATTCGTGTTTCTCAGCTCAATGAAAACGCCACACGCATTGTTCTAGATTTAGCACCAGGAACTGTTTTAAATCCCAACCAGGTAAAACTGCAACCAGTTTCTCGAAAAAACCCCACTCGCTGGGTATTACGTCCTGTGATTTCTGGTAAAAGTACTGCCGTAAAACCAGCAAATTCAGCATCTTCACCCAAAAAATCACCTCAAAAACCGCCTACTAAGCCACTCGTAACTACTACTAACTTACAACCGCCTACTAACCTACCCGTACTTACTCCTAACTCACAAGCGCCCTTACTTACAATTGAGCCTCTATCGACTCAGCTGCCCTCAACAACAACTACTAACTCAAGTCAACCTTTTGTAACTGTACCTCCTCTAACACCCAATGCACCCCCTCAACAACCCAGTTTTATTCTTCCCCCTCCTTCTTTCCCAAATCAACCCGGTAAATTGAACAGCATTCCTACTTTCGGTATGTCTGAATTTCCAGTGCCAACAGCTCCCAATGTTTCCAACCCTCAAATTATTGAGTTTGGTCAACCCCTTCCTAAAAGTAAGTAGGGAATGGGGAGTAGGAAAGATGGGGAGCTTCAAGTGCACAGGAAAAGTTGCAGCAGGCTTTCGCCTCTCTGTGCCTCTTGCTAATGCCCCATTCCCAATCTAAAATCTATCCGTTTCCTGGGGTGTTCCAACTGCTCCTGGTTGAGCTGTAAAGAAGTTTTGAGCAGCTTCATTCTGATATATGCATCTAATATCAGGGTTATCGCTGTCCAAATTACCTGTAAAGCCAAAGGTGTTTAAGCGATTCTTGCAATCTCTTACCTGATCGGATGTTACCAGCCGACGCTGTTCTAAAAGTGCCCAGTTATTTTGTCGGATCACGCATCCGGGACGCATACTTGGCTGAGAAACATAGACATTGAAGGGATTGAGAGTCACGAACAGTCTAGCGTCCATCACCATAGCACTGGCTCCATACTGCACACAGATCTCAGGGTTCGGTGCTTTGGTGTCAATGAATTCACGGGAAGCCACATTTGATGGCGCCAACGTGGTTGTAGAACTAAAAGCAATGCCAATCCCAATTCCCAAAATTAACACCCCCCCCATAATTGCAATAGTGAAGAGGTTAAACATCGGGGATTGGAAATTAGAGGGTTTAGAAGTAGTAGCCGATCTACCAGTCGATTTACGTCTCATTGTTGCTTAATCACCTTCACGCCAATTGAGCAGGGGTAGTCTAAATTTTTCTACCTCTTTCAGTATGCCTAGTTTTAAGTGTAATTGTGTGGGAGTTTCTGGCAATTCTCTTCTTGAATGACAAAAATAGTAAATTATTTAACTGTCTGAATATAATTTTAACGTTAGTTGCTGATGCTTTCCATTTGCATTAACTATCTAGTCATTTTATCTATTTTTTGATTAATAAATTTTTATTAGCGATTTTCATTGGAAACTTTTGCTCACACAGATTTTTTTTACCCCTAGTATTTGATGTATCAAACAATGTAAATTAACCTTGAATACAATTTCAATACCTAACTTAAAGCAAGTGAAATTTCAAAGAGCACTACTATCGGTCAAGAGCTTCAAAACTTCACAATTTCAAATTCTCCTAGCTGATAGTCTAACTATTTTTTGGGGAGATTGGCTAGATTTACGTGCAAGAGTTGTGCAAGTTGCTGCATCAGGGTTAATATCTCCACTGATATATATTTTAGCTTTTGGCTTAGGTTTGGGTAGTTCCATCAAACCAGGCTCAGCAATTAGTGGTAACTATGACAACTATTTAGAATTTATATTACCAGGGATGGTGGCGCTGTCGTCAATGACCATTAGCTTTGGTGGAACGACATTTTCCATTTGTGGAGACAGATTATTTAGCAAAACTTTCGAGGAATTGTTGTTAACTCCCATACAACCATTAGCGTTGCACATTGGCAAAATGTTGGCCGGAGTACTGCGGGGGTTGATGACATCCGGTTCGGTGATTTTAGTAGCACTACTGTTGACCGGAAACTGGAATTTTCTTAATCCGCTATTTCTACTTCTAGTTGTACTGAATTGTGCTGTATTTGCCGGGTTAGGGGTGATTGTGGGGTTGAGTGTGCGATCGCTCGAATCAGTTGGACTCTACAACAACTTTATAATTATCCCTATGTCTTTTTTAGGAGCGACCTTCTTTGACCCTGGGACATTACCAGCAGCCCTGAAAGTTATAGTTTACCTGTTGCCACTAACCTATGCCAGCATCGGACTACGTGCAGCTGCTCATTTGCCCTTGTCCCAGTTTCCTTGGTACAGCATACCGATTTTGTTAGTAGTGGCGATCGCTCTTTCTCTCTGGGGTGGTTATAAATTTGCTCACCAACAGGATTAGAAACTTTAGATAGATTGAGAAAATGTAGATACACCAAGAGGATTTCCAATCTCAAATCTAAAATCCAAAATAGTATTATGCTGATTCGCCCTGCTTCCCCAACTGACGTACCCGCAGTTTTACCAATGGTTGCCAAAATTTGTGCTTTGCACGAGTCTTGGGATTCCGCCAAGTATGGTTTTCTAGCCCATCCAGAACAGCGCTATGAAAAATGGTTAACGCGGTTGGCAAATAGCGATGGCTTTGCCGACGCTTCCAGCGTACGCAGTGTATTTTTGGTATCTGAAAACCAAGGACAACTAGTAGGGTTTTTAGTGGCGACAATTGAGCAAGAAATCCCAATTTATCGTTTACAAGAATTTACTTTTATTCATGATATTTGGGTTGAGCCAGAATATCGCAAAAACGGAATTGCGCGACAAATGGTAATGCAGACTGTTGAACGCTTTTCTCAAATGGGTGTTAAGCAAATTAGGTTAGATATAGCAAATGCAAACGAAACTTCCCGGCGGTTGTTTGCATCTTGCGGTTTTCGGATTAGTACTATCGAAATGTTAATTGAATTTAGTCATTAGTCATTGGTCATTGGTCATTAGGAAAAGACAAATGACAATGGATAAATGACTAATGACAAAGGATTAACTAGCTAACAGAGTCTTTTCTAGAGAAGTCCAACGGAAAGCGCGATCGCCACCCCTCTCGATGACTACTTTCACTCGTGGTTCTAGCTTAGGCAAATTCGCTAAATATTCAATTTCCTGATCGGAAAGAATATTTCCTTCAATAATCCACAAGACTAGCCCTTTTGACTTTGGTGGTAGCTGTTCTAAATGAGTACTCAGAAGTGGTGGCGCATAGTATACAAAACCTACCGCTGCACCGCTACCGGTACTTTTTTTGCCCAGATGAGGAGGCCTAACTCCATGAACTCTTGTGAGATAGGCGGCTACGTCGCCCAGTCCCCTAGCAGTAATGTGCAGCGTAGTATAGCCAGCCGCACGAAGTCGGCGCTGATACCGACCTTCATAACCTCCTTCCAGAGGTACATACAATCCAAGAGCGCCAAATTTTTCCAGATCCCGGATTAAAGCGTTGCCAGTGGTAATTAGTG
This sequence comes from Nostoc sp. CCY 9925, assembly GCF_963920935.1. Classification (NCBI taxonomy): domain Bacteria; kingdom Bacillati; phylum Cyanobacteriota; class Cyanophyceae; order Nostocales; family Nostocaceae; genus Nostoc; species Nostoc sp. CCY 9925. The sequence continues at coordinate 84,135 of NZ_CAWUDO010000013.1, forward strand.
CCATAGATTTTCGTCTTATCCCACCTTAGATATCTCTATTATTTACCGTCAAACGATAGATAGAGCATTTTTTTGGGAATTGGGAGGTGTGGGAGGGGTGAGAAGGATGGCATTGGTGTCAAGTCAAAGCCTCAAAGGATGCTTTTTTCTAATCTCTCCCCACTCTCCCGGTCGCTGAGCGAACGCGAGTGCGTCTCGCAGAGAAGCCGAACCGCATCTCCCCACTCCCAAAAAAATTACTGGACAATCATAAATAAATGATTTATATTATTAGATTGTGACCAAACGTGCAAATTAGCTTGCCTACCAATGTCATTCTGAAAAAGTTTTACCATCAAAGGCTGATAAGTCAAATCAAAGATGATAACTTAACTTAGATTGTTCATAGGCTGGTAAACTAAGAAAGCTTTTGGGTTAACATTGGAGCTTGTTAAGGAAGAAGCAAAGCCAATCCTCAGCTTCAGACTAAATTGACTCCTGTGCCTCTCAAAAAAGGCAAAATCTTAAACTGATTGTTTAAGGTGTTTAGGAAACTAAAAACTGAGCTAGCATCGCTTCTCAGTAGTGGATACTGGGTGGTAAAAGCCACCTAAGTCCAGCTGCAACAAGGCAGTCGCCAACCTCAGGAAGCCGTCCTTTGGGCAGATACAAATCGAAAACCCAGCGGCAACGCTGCCTGCAAAAAGTGCCACAGCAATTGCTTGGACAAAAGCATTGCTGCACACAGCTTTAAGCTGTAGCGCATTGCATTGATTCCAGAAGTTACTCCTTCCCAAGGGGAAGAGACTTGTGGCTGTTCTGGCGGTCTAGTGAGTGAAGCTAAACAGATTCGCCAAGCAGTACGGACACGGTTTGTTGTGTCCCAAAGTATTTGGAGGGGTTAAAACCATTCCAAATTTCCCAGGCTGTAGCCTAAACTGACGCGTACAAAGCGTGTCCTCTAGAGTCGGATTCCAAGGTCAGCAAGTAGAAAGGAGAACCAGTTACTGTGTCTGTAGGTATTCTCGGCACCAAGCTGGGCATGACCCAAATATTTGACGAGGCAGGAGTAGCCATTCCTGTTACCGTTATCCAAGCAGGGCCATGCACTGTTACACAAGTTAAAACAAGACAAACCGATGGTTACGCCGCCATTCAAGTTGGTTATGGTGAAGTTAAACCAAAGGCACTCAACAGACCATTGTTGGGTCATTTAGCTAAATCATCTGCTCCAGCATTGCGTCATTTAAATGAGTATCACACCGATAGCTCTGGTGATTATGCTTTAGGTCAACAGATTAAAGCAGATATTTTTAGTACGGGTCAAATTGTAGATGTAATCGGTACAAGTATCGGTCGCGGCTTTGCGGGTAACCAGAAGCGCAACAACTTTGGTCGGGGGCCGATGTCACATGGTTCTAAAAACCATAGAGCGCCTGGTTCCATTGGTGCTGGTACTACACCCGGGCGTGTCTATCCAGGTAAGCGGATGGCAGGACGTTTAGGCGGTAGCCGCGTCACAATTCGCAAGCTGACTGTAGTGCGAGTAGACTCAGAACGCAACTTATTGCTAATTAAAGGAGCCATTCCTGGTAAACCAGGCGCTCTAGTAAGTGTTGTACCTGCAAAGAAAGTTGGTAAGTAGTCACTAGGCAATAGTCAACGGTCAACATTTGGACTAATGACTAATGACTAATGACTAATGACTAATGACTAATGACTAAGGACTAAAAATGGTTGAAAGTGTAGTTAAAAATTGGCAAGGAGAACAAGTCGGCCAGACCAGCTTTGAGTTGCGAGTTGCCAAAGAAGAAACGGCGTCTCATGTTGTACACCGCGCTTTAGTACGGCAATTGAACAACGCTCGTCAAGGAACTGCCAGTACAAAAACTCGTTCAGAAGTTAGAGGTGGCGGACGCAAACCTTGGCGACAAAAAGGTACTGGTCGCGCTCGTGCCGGCTCGATTCGTTCACCACTATGGCGTGGTGGTGGTGTGATCTTTGGGCCCAAGCCCAGAGATTTTAACCTGAGTATGAACCGCAAAGAGCGGCGTTTAGCACTGCGGACAGCATTCGTCGGTCGGATTGACGATTTGATTGTGGTCGAAGAATTTAGCGAACAGCTATCACGTCCAAAAACCAAAGATTTAGTAGCAGCATTGGCTCGTTGGGGAGCAGCACCAGAAAATAAGACATTATTAATATTGTCTGAGTTTCCGGAAAACGTTCATTTGTCAGCTCGCAACATCGAAAACTTAAAAGTAATTGCAGCCGACCAGTTAAATGTTTACGACTTACTGCACGCTGACAAGATTGTGCTTACAACATCAGCCCTAGAAAAAATTCAGGAGGTCTACAGTGCCTAGCTTTGACCCCCGCGATCTTGCTGACTTAGTGCGTCGCCCAATTGTTACCGAGAAAGCGACGATCCTAATGGAGCAGAATAAATACACCTTTGAAGTAATTCCAAAAGCGTCTAAGCCAGAAATCAAGGCCGCGATCGAAGACTTATTTCAAGTCAAGGTAGTAAAAGTCAATACCGCAGTACCACCACGTAAAAAACGGCGTGTTGGGAAATTTGTCGGTTATAAGCCCCTATATAAGCGAGCTATTGTTACCGTCGCACCTGGGGATGTAGAGAAGATTAGACAAGTTTTATTCCCAGATGTCTAGGAATTTTAGATTTTAGATTTTAGATTGAGGATTTTACTGAAAAAGCACCATTTATGGTCGTAATTAGTTAAATACTCAATTAAATCCAAAATTCAAAATTCAGTAAATCCAAAATCCGTCTTGGAAAGTTCAGCTCGGCGCAAACCGCCGCTCAGACTTTCCGCAAAATCTCAAAATCCAAAATAGATTATGGGTACTCGTTCTTATCGCCCTTATACCCCCAGCACTCGCCAAGTTACGATTTCTGACTTTTCAGAAATCACCAAAACTGAGCCAGAGAAATCTCTAACTAAATCCGTACACCGTCCCAAAGGTCGGAATAATCAAGGCCGGATTACCAGTCGTCGTCGGGGTGGTGGACACAAACGGCTTTACCGCATCATCGATTTTAAAAGGGATAAACGTAATATTCCTGCTCAAGTCGTAGCGATCGAATACGATCCTAACCGCAACGCCAGAATTGCTCTGTTGCATTACGAAGATGGCGAAAAACGCTATATTATCCAACCAAACGGCTTGAAAGTTGGCACAACAGTTATTGCTGGGACTGAAGCTCCCTTTGAAGATGGTAATGCCCTACCGCTATCGAATATTCCCTTGGGTACTAGTGTTCACAACGTAGAACTGACTCCTGGCAAAGGTGGTCAAATTGTGCGTGCGGCTGGTGCTAGCGCTCAAGTGGTAGCAAAAGAAGGTAATTATGTAACTCTCAAGTTGCCTTCAGGAGAAGTTCGGTTGATTCGGCGCGAGTGCTACGCCACCATTGGGCAAGTAGGCAACACCGATGCAAGAAACCTGAGTGCAGGTAAAGCAGGACGAAATCGCTGGAAAGGTCGTCGTCCTAAAGTCAGAGGTAGCGTCATGAACCCAGTGGATCACCCACATGGTGGTGGTGAAGGTAGGGCGCCTATCGGTAGATCTGGGCCTGTAACACCTTGGGGTAAACCGACTTTGGGTGCCAAGACACGCAATCCTAAGAAACTCAGCAGCAAATATATTGTGCGTCGTCGCCGTAAGTCTTCTAAACGCGGTCGCGGTGGTCGTGAATCTTAAAGAGTTAGAAGTTAAGAGTTATGAGTTGAGAGTAAAATCTCACTCCTAACTCCTAACTCCTAAATTCTAATTCCAAAATCCAAAATCCAAAATTGAACTATGGGTCGTTCTTTAAAAAAAGGTCCTTTCGTTGCGGATCATCTCCTTAAAAAAATTGAAAAGCTCAACGACAATAACAGAAAAGAAGTTATTAAAACTTGGTCACGAGCTTCGACAATTTTGCCTCTAATGGTTGGTCATACCATAGCTGTTCATAACGGACGCCAACACGTTCCAGTATTTGTAAACGAACAAATGGTAGGACATAAGTTGGGCGAATTTGCCCCAACACGCACCTACAGGGGTCATGGCAAAAGTGACAAAAAATCAGGTAGGTAGTCATTAGTCATTGGTCATTAGTCATTGGTCATTAGTTCTCGATAAAGGACAAAGGACAAATGACAAATGACAAAAGACAAATGACAAAAATGGAGAAAATTATGGCTACTGATACTACTGAAGTGAAAGCGATCGCCCGTTTTATACGCATTTCTCCCTTGAAAGTGCGTCGTGTACTCGATCAAATCCGGGGGCGATCATATCGAGAAGCGCTAATCATCCTGGAATTCATGCCCTATCGCGCCACTGAACCCATATTGAAGGTTCTCAGAAGCGCTGCTGCGAACGCCGAACATAACGCTGGTTTAGATCGGACTCAACTAATAATTACTCAGGCTTATGCGGATCAAGGACCTGTCCTGAAACGATTCCAACCAAGGGCACAAGGTCGAGCTTACCAAATTCGGAAGCCGACATGTCATATTACTGTCGCTGTTGGACCCGCCCCAGAAAAATAAGCTAAAGTCAGAAATTTTAGAGGAAGCATTCGTGGGACAGAAAATTCATCCAGTCGGTTTTCGCCTGGGTATTACACAAGAACATCAATCCCGTTGGTTTGCAGTTCCGGAACGCTATCCAGAACTTTTACAAGAAGACCACAAACTCCGTACATACATAGAACAAAAGCTCGGTAGACTCGCTCAAAACAACGCCGGAATTTCCGAAGTCCGGATTGAGCGCAAGGCCGACCAAATTGACCTAGAAGTACGTACAGCTAGACCAGGAGTAGTAGTAGGCCGCGGTGGACAAGGCATAGAATCCTTGCGTACTGGACTCCAAGGACTATTGGGTAGTAATCGCCAGATTCGCATTAATGTAGTTGAAGTGCAACGAGTTGATGCTGATGCCTACCTGATTGCTGAATACATTGCTCAACAATTGGAGCGTCGTGTTTCCTTTCGGCGGGTAGTGCGACAAGCAATTCAGCGTGCCCAACGCGCTGGTGTCCAAGGCATTAAAATTCAAGTCAGCGGCCGGCTCAACGGTGCAGAAATTGCCCGGACAGAGTGGACTCGTGAAGGTAGAGTTCCTCTACATACCTTACGGGCTGACATTGACTACTCTTATTGCACGGCAAAAACTATTTACGGCATTTTGGGCATCAAAGTATGGGTGTTTAAGGGAGAAATTATCCCTGGACAAGAAGAAACTGCACCACCACCCGCAGCTCGGGAACGCGATCGCGGCGATCGCGATCGGGAACCCCGTCGCCGTCAACAACAACAACGCCGCCGTCAACAATTTGAAGACCGCTCAAATGAAGGATAAATCGTCATTAGTCATTAGTCATTAGTCATTAGTAAATGACAGATGACAAATGACCAATTGACAAATGACAAATGACAAGTGACAAACCATGTTAAGTCCTAGAAGAACTAAATTCCGCAAACAACAGCGCGGACGGATGGAGGGACTAGCCAGCCGTGGTAGTACCCTCAACTTCGGTGATTTCGCACTCCAAGCTCAAGAACCTGCTTGGATTACCTCCCGGCAAATAGAAGCTTCTCGTCGAGCAATGACTCGTTATATTCGCCGGGGTGGACAAATCTGGATTCGGATTTTCCCTGATAAACCTGTAACCATGCGTCCTGCGGAAACCCGGATGGGTTCTGGTAAAGGTTCGCCAGAGTTTTGGGTAGCTGTAGTCAAGCCAGGGCGAATTATGTTTGAAATCGCTGGCGTTTCAGAAGAAATCGCCCGTGAAGCTATGCGCTTGGCTTCATTTAAGCTGCCAATAAAAACCAAATTTATTGTGCGCTCTCAACCACAGGAGCAGGAGTAGGTTATGCCTCTTCCCAAAATTTCACAAGCAAGAGAATTAAGTGACGATAAACTTTCTGAGGAAATTCTTGCTGTTAAAAGACAACTATTTCAGTTGCGCTTGCAAAAAGCTACAAGACAGCTAGATAAGCCCCACCAGTTCCGACATGCTAAGCACCGCCTAGCCCAATTGCTGACGGTCGAGGGAGAACGCAAACGGGCAGCAAATCAAACGCCGCAAGCAGAAGAATAGGAGATTATGGCAGTCAAAGAACGAGTTGGCTTGGTAGTGAGCGACAAAATGCAAAAAACGGTAGTAGTCGCCGTAGAAAACCGCGCTCCTCATCCCAAGTACGGCAAGATTGTAGTCAACACCCAGCGCTATAAAGTTCACGACGAAGAGAATCAGTGTAAAGTGGGCGATCGCGTCCGGATTCAGGAAACTAGACCCCTGAGTAAAACCAAACGCTGGAAAATCACAGAAATCCTGAACGTCAAACCTACTTAAACTTCATAGTTGTTAGTTTTCTAACAACATTACAAGGAAGAAAATCGTGATTCAACCCCAGACTTACTTAAATGTCGCAGATAATAGCGGTGCCCGAAAACTGATGTGCATCCGCGTATTGGGCGGAGGTAACCGCCGTTATGGTTTTATTGGCGATAAGATTATTGCTGTTGTTAAAGATGCTACACCCAATATGGCTGTAAAAAAGTCTGATGTTGTGGAAGCAGTAATTGTCCGTACTCGTAAAGCCGTAAATCGTGATAGCGGTATGAGTATTCGCTTTGACGATAACGCGGCTGTAATTATTAACAAAGACGGTAATCCCAGAGGCACACGGGTTTTTGGCCCAGTTGCTCGGGAACTCCGCGATAAAAACTTTACCAAAATTGTTTCTCTGGCTCCGGAGGTGCTGTAATGGCAGCCAAACAGGGTACGCCCAAAGTATTCCACAAAATGCACATCAAAACTGGCGACACCGTACAAGTAATTGCTGGTAAAGACAAAGGAAAAGTTGGTGAAATTATTCAAGCACTTCCCCAACTGAGTAAAGTTGTCGTCAAAGGTGTCAACATTAAAACTAAGCACGTCAAACCCCAGCAAGAAGGAGAATCAGGGCGGATTGTCACCCAAGAATTCCCCATTCATAGCTCCAACGTCATGCTTTATTCCACCAAGCAAAACGTTGCCAGTCGTGTTTGTTACACTTTTACGCCAGAAGGCAAAAAAGTTAGAAAGCTCAAGAAAACTGGTGAGATTCTTGATAAATAACAAGAATTAGCCAACTTGAGATTTTAGATTTTAAATTTCATCCCAAATCCAAAATCTAAAATCCAAAATTAAAGGTTCCCTGACCAAGCCCAGGGATATCAGGACAAAAAACTATGCCGACAACAAGACTCAAAACTTTATATCAAGAGACAATCGTCCCTAAGCTGACCCAGCAGTTTCAATTTACCAATATTCATCAAGTACCGAAGTTGGTAAAAATTACTGTTAACCGAGGTTTGGGCGAAGCAGCTCAAAATGCAAAGGCTCTCGAAGCTTCTATCAACGAAATTGCCTTAATCACTGGTCAAAAACCAGTAGTGACGCGGGCGAAAAAAGCGATCGCTGGCTTTAAAATTCGTCAAGGGATGCCTGTGGGTATTATGGTAACCCTTCGAGCCGAGAGAATGTATGCCTTTCTCGACCGACTTGTTAGCCTGTCACTACCTAGAATTAGAGATTTTCGTGGCGTCAGCCCTAAAAGCTTTGACGGACGCGGAAACTATACTCTGGGTGTTAGAGAACAGCTAATTTTTCCAGAAGTTGAGTACGACAGTATCGATCAAGTGCGTGGTTTAGATATTTCCATCATTACCACAGCGAAAAACGACGAAGAGGGTCGCGCCTTACTTAAAGAATTAGGAATGCCCTTTCGCGATCAATAAGTTCATCTATAGAGGGAACGATGGCGGCTAACGACACAATTGCAGATATGCTGACGCGCATCCGCAATGCCAACCTGGCGCGGCATCAAACTACACAAGTGCCAGCTACAAGAATGACCCGTAGTATTGCCAAAGTGCTGCGGGAGGAAGGTTTTATTGGTGAATTTGAAGAAGCAGGAGATGAAGTAAAACGCAATCTGGTGATTTCCTTGAAATACAAGGGTAAAAATCGCCAGCCTCTGATCACCGCCCTCAAGCGAGTCAGTAAGCCTGGTTTGCGTGTTTACTCCAATAGAAAAGAATTACCAAGGGTACTAGGCGGTATTGGCATCGCCATTATTTCCACATCCAGTGGTATTATGACTGACCGCGAAGCGCGGCGTCAGAATTTGGGTGGCGAAGTACTTTGCTACGTTTGGTAGTCATTTGTCATTAGTCATTGGTCATTAGTCATTGAGTTATTAGTCATTAGTCATTAGCAAAGGACAAAAGACAAAGAACAAAGGACAAAGGACGTAGACGCCCAGAGGGCGGCTTCCCGAAGGGTAGGACAAAGGACAAATAACAGATAACAAAGGACAAAAAGTCATGTCTCGTATTGGTAAACGTCCAATTACTATTCCCGCCAAAGTACAAGTGGCGATCGATGGTACTAAGGTTGTGGTGAAAGGGCCCAAAGGAGAACTTTCTCGCAATTTACCCGCTAACGTTATCGTCTCCCAAGAGGGAGAAATATTACAAGTAACTCGTCGAGACGAGACTCGTACTTCGAGGCAATTGCACGGCTTGAGCCGTACTTTAGTTGCCAACATGGTTGAGGGAGTCTCCCAAGGTTTTCAACGCCGTTTGGAAATTCAAGGTGTTGGTTACCGCGCACAAGTTCAAGGACGTAACCTAGTTTTGAACATGGGTTACAGCCATCAGGTGCAAATTGAACCACCAGAAGGAATTCAGTTTGCAGTAGAAGGTACCACTAACGTCATCGTCAGTGGCTACGACAAAGAAATTGTCGGCAATACAGCAGCTAAAATTCGTGCCGTTCGTCCACCAGAACCTTACAAGGGCAAAGGTATTCGCTATGCCGGTGAAGTGGTAAGACGTAAAGCTGGTAAGACTGGTAAGAGTGGTAAGAAGTAAAAATGAAACTTACTCGTAGAGAATCAAAACAGCGTCGCCATCGACGCGTTCGTGGCAAAGTAATTGGCTCTCCAGAACGCCCGCGTTTAGCAATATTTCGTTCTAATGAGCATATTTATGCCCAGGTAATTGATGATACACAGCATCACACCATAGTCGCAGCATCAACTGTAGAACCAGATTTGAAATCGAGTTTAGCTTCAGGCGCTAACCGCGACGCATCAGTCCAAGTTGGTAAGTTGATAGCAGTGCGATCGCTAGAAAAAGGGATCACCAAAGTAGTCTTCGATCGTGGCGGGAACCTATATCATGGTCGTGTCAAAGCACTAGCTGATGCAGCACGCGAAGCTGGTTTAGATTTCTAAAGTCATTGGTCATTAGTCATTGGTCATTAGTTATTGGTCATTAGTCATTGGTCATTCGTCATTAGTCATTAGTCATTTGCAAAAGACAAATGACAAAGGACAACTGACAAATGACAAAGGACAACTGACAAACGACAAAAGACAAATGACAAAAGACAAATGACAACTGACAAATGACATTAAGAGAACATTGATTATGGCAACAGAGCGTAAAAGTAGAACCAAGCGTGCCAAAAAAGAAGAAACCACTTGGCAAGAGCGGGTTATTCAGATCCGACGCGTGAGTAAGGTTGTTAAAGGAGGTAAAAAACTTAGCTTCCGAGCGATCGTCGTCGTTGGTAACGAACGTGGTCAAGTTGGTGTCGGAGTAGGCAAAGCTTCAGATGTAATTGGAGCAGTCAAAAAAGGTGTAGCTGACGGCAAAAAACACCTCATTGATATCCCAATCACCAAATCCAACTCCATCCCACATCCCATTGATGGTGTTGGTGGTGGTGCAAAAGTGATTATGCGTCCAGCCGCACCTGGTACTGGTGTAATTGCTGGTGGCGCCGTGCGTACAGTATTGGAACTGGCAGGAGTTCGCAACGTCCTAGCTAAACAACTTGGCTCCAACAATCCACTCAACAATGCTAGAGCCGCAGTCAACGCTTTGTCTACACTGCGTACTCTTTCTGAAGTTGCCGAAGATCGCGGTATTGCTATTGAAAATCTCTACATCTAATTAGTCATTAGTCATTAGTCATTGGTCATTAGTGAATAACAACGACAAATGACAAAAGACAAATGACATAATACCAAGGACAAATGACATTTTTAGCTTATGAGACTCAACGATGTTAAGCCGCAAAAAGGCTCAAAGAAACGCAAGAAGCGTGTAGGTAGGGGTATTTCTGCCGGTCAAGGTGCCAGTGCTGGTCTAGGTATGCGGGGCCAAAAATCTCGCTCTGGTAGCGGTACTAGACCAGGTTTTGAAGGTGGTCAACAGCCATTGTACCGCCGCTTACCAAAACTCAAGGGCTTTCCGATTGTGAATCGGAAGAATTACACTACGATTAATGTAGAGAAGCTAGCCTCTCTTCCCGCTAATACAGAAGTAACTTTGACCTCCTTGGAAGCAGCAGGTATTATTACTGGTGCTAAAGGCCCATTGAAAATTTTGGGTAACGGGGAATTGAGCGTTCCGCTCAAGGTACAAGCGGCAGCTTTCACAGGTACAGCTCGGAGCAAAATTGAGGCAGCTGGTGGGAGTTGTGAAGTCTTATGAGTGAGCCGGAATAGGGCACTTAGATGCAAGCCAACTCGCAGCCAGCGCCTGGTTCACAATAAAGGTAGCACTCTATGATCAGTCGAGACAAATCCCCAACGGCTCAAGAAACTTTTATGCAGATGGCACAAGCAGCCGGGCTGAGAGGTAGGCTGCTTGTCACTGTTGGTATTTTAATTTTGGTTCGCTTAGGCATCTTCTTGCCCGTGCCAGGAATTGATAGAGATAGGTTTGCCGCAGCTATCTCAGGAAATAATGCCATATTTGGTTTGTTGGATATATTTTCGGGGCGAGGACTTTCGACTTTGGGAGTCTTTGCTTTAGGAATTTTGCCCTTCATTAATGCGTCCATTATCATCCAATTGCTCACCGCTGCGATTCCATCTTTAGAAAATTTACAGAAAAATGAAGGGGAAGCGGGTCGGCGAAAAATATCCCAAATTACCCGCTATGTATCCTTGGGGTGGGCAATTATTCAAAGTACAGCTTTTTCGGCATTATTTTTGCAGCAGTTTGCCTTAAACCCAGGACCACTGTTTGTAGCTGAAACTGCGATCGCCCTAACTGCTGGTTCCATGTTCGTCATGTGGGCATCAGAACTAATTACAGAACGTGGAATCGGAAATGGTGCATCATTGTTGATTTTTGTCAACATTGTCGCGTCGTTACCTAAAGCTTTAGGCGATACCATCGATTTGGTGCAAGTAGGCGGTCGGGAAACAGTAGGCCGCGTAATCGTGCTAATCTTAGTTTTCCTGGCAACAATTGTTGGTATTGTGGTTGTGCAGGAAGGAATGCGTCGCATCCCAATTATTTCAGCTCGTCGCCAAGTAGGTCGGCGAGTTTTGGCAGAGCAGCGTAGTTTCCTACCTTTGCGCCTCAATCAAGGCGGTGTGATGCCAATTATTTTTGCTGCTGCAATCCTCAGTTTGCCACTGTTAATCGCCAATTTCACTAAAAATGCAGAATTGGCCAATATAGTTAACACTTATCTGAGTCCCAGCGGTTCTGGTTCTTGGCTTTATGCCCTAGTCTACATGATTTCCATCGTTTTCTTCAGCTACTTCTATTCTTCGTTGATTCTCAACCCAGTAGATGTGGCGCAAAACTTGAAGAAAATGGGTTCTAGTATTCCTGGTATTCGCCCTGGCAAGGCAACTAGCGAGTATATCGAACGGGTGTCGAACCGACTCACTTTTTTGGGTGCTATCTTTTTGGGCTTAGTTGCTATTATCCCAACCGGCGTGGAAAGTGCTTTAGGAGTACCCACATTTAAGGGATTGGGTGCTACCTCTTTGTTAATTTTAGTTGGTGTGGCGATAGATACGGCAAGACAAATCCAAACTTACGTTATCTCTCAGCGCTATGAAGGAATGGTGAAACAATAGTGACGCGACTAATCTTCTTGGGACCGCCTGGAGCTGGTAAAGGAACACAAGCTAAGACATTAGCTGACCATCAGCATGTTCCCCATGTTTCTACGGGTGATATATTGCGCCAAGCATTGGAAAAGCAAACCCGTTTGGGCATTAAAGCTCAAAGTTATATGGATAAAGGGGAACTAGTCCCAGACATTCTAGTACAGGAAATGGTACAGGAACGGCTGAGTCAGTTAGATGCCAAGCATGGTTGGATTCTCGATGGTTTTCCTCGGACTGTCAAGCAAGCAGTTTTTCTTGAGGAATTACTCGAACAACTAGACCAGTCTGGAGAAAGAGTTGTCAGCCTAGAAGTCCCAGATGAGGTAGTAGTAGTGCGTTTACTTGCACGAGGACGAAAAGATGATAACGAAGAAGTGATTCGTCGTCGTTTAGAAGTTTACCGTGCTGAAACTGCACCTTTAATAGATTATTACCGCGATCGCCAAAAACTCCTAACGGTCAATGGCAATCAGTCCCAAGAAGAAGTCACTGATGAACTCCAAAAGATAATCGCTTGAAAAACAGAGGGAGTAGAGAGTACGACAATTCAGCACTCCCCACTCCCCACTCTCCATAGAATCAAGAAATTGAACAATTTTAGCTAAAATATATTAAGAAAGTGTTGATATATTTCTCAAAGTGTGTTCTCTTGCAGATGAAGTGCTGCAAACGAATAGGAGATTGTTGAGTTGAGGAAAAAACAAATTGTCTAAGCAAGATTTGATTGAAATGGAAGGCACGGTTACAGAGTCTTTGCCCAATGCGATGTTTCGCGTTGACTTGGACAATGGGTTTAACGTGCTAGCACACATTTCTGGCAAGATTCGCCGTAATTATATCAAGATTTTGCCTGGCGATCGCGTCAAGGTAGAGCTAACTCCCTACGACTTGACTAAAGGCAGAATTACCTACCGACTGAGAAAGAAGTAAATCTATGTAGAGAATTTTACCATAAAATCATCTTTTTGACTGTTTCCTAGTCAAATTAGCTGAATAATTTCCCAAGAAATGTTATAATTTAATATTTGGAGTCAAAAGTAAAAAAGGCATGAAAGTTAGAGCCTCAGTCAAGAAAATCTGTGAAAAGTGTAATGTGATCAAACGTCGTGGTCGCGTTATGGTGATTTGCGTCAACCCCAAACACAAGCAACGTCAAGGATAAGGCTCTGAATCAAGACAGTGGTGTTGTAAGACGCATAATCTGTATTAAAACGAAAAGACGCGATTTATCACGTTTTTCTAACTACTAGTAATTGCGAGAACAATAGGGAGAGTTCATTGTGGCACGTATTGCCGGAGTAGACCTTCCACGCGATAAGCGCGTCGAGATTGGTCTGACTTACATTTACGGAATAGGTTTATCGCGATCGCAAGAAATTCTAGCGACAACAGGTGTGAACCCAGACACCCGCGTTAAAGAGTTGAGTGACGGCGATGTAGCCAAACTGCGAGCAGAAATAGAAACCAACTATGAAGTTGAAGGTGACTTACGGCGCTGGGAGTCAATGAACATCAAGCGCTTAGTTGACATTGGCACTTATAGAGGGCGTCGTCACCGTATGGGCTTGCCAGTCAGAGGCCAGAGAACCCGCACCAACGCTAGAACCCGTCGAGGCAGAAGGCAGACGGTGGCTGGTAAGAAGAAAGCACCAGGGAAATAAATAATTTGACAATGCTTGCCAAACAGAGCAAGTTTTACCTTAAATCAACACAACAAGTATGGCGAGACAACCAACTAAAAAATCTGGGAGCAAAAAGCAGAAGCGGAACGTCCCCAATGGGATGGCTTACATCCAGTCTACTTTCAACAATAGCATTGTCACCATTACCGATCAAAATGGAGATGTTATCTCCTGGGCTAGTGCTGGTTCTAGCGGCTTTAAGGGAGCAAAAAAGGGAACTCCCTTTGCAGCGCAAACCGCAGCCGAAAGTGCAGCCCGTCGAGCCATCGATCAAGGAATGCGCCAAATTGAAGTAATGGTCAGTGGTCCAGGAGCAGGTAGAGAAACAGCTATCCGCGCACTTCAAGGCGCAGGGCTGGAAATTACACTGATTCGGGATATTACCCCCATTCCTCACAATGGTTGCCGTCCACCCAAGCGCCGTCGAGTTTAATCATCAAGACTTGGGCGGTGAGGACGAGAAGTTGCAGCCAAAGTCAAGTCAAGTCACTTGCAATGACCGCTTGGGCGTCTAGTGTCGAAACTGCATTAAATCAAGGCTGAAACTTTGGACAGCTTGGGCGACCAGAAGCCCTCAGGTTTTCCACCACAGGGAAAGCTGTTAAACTTCGGTCAACCCAAAATATCATCAATCAATTTTGGATTTGAAATTTGCGATTTGAGATTAATCCCGAATAAGGGTATGGGCTTAGTAGATTTTAAGTTGATGATAGCGTAGCTAAGCCCATCAAGGATCTTTGAGATTTATTCCGCCCATAAGTGGGGTGAAATGAACCGAAAAAGCACAATCAAAAATCAAAAATCAAAAATCGAAAATTGACACTCAATTCGGGAGGCAATAGATTTGTCTGCTAGCAGCACCTTAAAAAAGGGAGGCTAATCCGTGGCGCAGTTTCAAATTGAATGTGTAGAGTCTAATACTGAAGAAAGCCGCAACCATTACAGTAAATTTGTTTTGGAACCTCTAGAGCGCGGTCAAGGAACAACGGTTGGCAACGCACTGCGGCGGGTTTTACTGTCCAATTTAGAGGGTACGGCAGTTACAGCAGTCCGGATTGCAGGCGTTTCACATGAGTTTGCTACAGTCCCTGGCGTGCGGGAAGACGTGCTGGAAATCCTCATGAGAATGAAGGAAGTTATCCTGAAAAACTATTCCTCGCAACCTCAAATTGGTAGATTACTCATTAACGGGCCAGCAACAATTACTGCGGCACATTTTGATTTACCTAGTGAAGTAGAAGTCATCGATCCGACCCAGTATGTAGCCACCATTGCCGAGGGTGGAAAGCTGGAAATGGAATTTCGGATTGAGAAAGGTAAAGGTTATCGCACCGTAGAGCGAGGACGTGAGGAAGCTACATCGTTGGACTTTCTCCAAATCGACTCGGTGTTCATGCCAGTGCGAAAAGTAAACTATAGTGTCGAAGAAGCTCGTGGGGATGGCTCAATTACCAAAGACCGACTTTTGTTGGAAGTTTGGACAAATGGCAGCATCTCTCCCCAAGAAGCACTATCCTCTGCTGCTGGAATCTTGGTAGATTTATTCAACCCGTTGAAAGACATTTCCCTAGAACCAACAGATACAGGTTCGGAAATTTCAGAAGACCCAACTGCTCAGATTCCAATCGAAGAGTTGCAACTTTCTGTACGGGCATATAACTGTCTCAAACGGGCACAAGTGAATTCTGTAGCCGACTTGTTGGATTATACCCAAGAAGACCTCCTAGAAATTAAAAACTTTGGTCAAAAGTCAGCAGAAGAGGTCGTAGAAGCTTTGCAGCGTCGCTTGGGCATCACCTTGCCCCAAGAAAGAGGCTCTAAACACCCCTAGATATCGAGTCTGGTTGATTACTTATCATTTAATACACACCCGGATGCGGAGACGCAAAAACGCGGAGAGTTTTTTGATAAGTGATTAGTTGGACATGATATGAAAACCGTTTGTATTTCATAAGTGCTTAATTATGCGTCACCGTTGTCGCGTCAAACAACTTAGTAAACCAGCAGACCAGCGCCGTGCTTTACTGCGATCACTCACCACCGAAGTGATCCGTCATGGTAAAATCACCACCACTTTAGTTCGCGCTAAAGTTGTGCGAAGTGAAGTAGATAAAATGATTACCCTAGCCAAAAACGGCTCCTTGACAGCACGTCGGGAAGCCCTTGGCTACATCTTCGACAAAGCCCTAGTTCACGCTTTGTTTGAACAAGCTCCCACTCGGTATGGTAATCGTCAGGGCGGTTATACCCGTATCCTGCATACAATACCGCGTCGGGGGGATAAAGCTGAGATGGCAATACTTGAGTTGGTTTAAGTCATTGGTCATTAGTCATTAGTCATTAGTCATTAGCAAAAAACAAGGGACAAATGACAAAAGGCAAAAGACAAAGGACAAAATCTGTATGTTAGAAAGCCACCAGCCTACACAAACTCATCGAGTAGCCTTGGTAATCCAATACCTGGGCACTCATTTTCATGGCTGGCAACGGCAAAAGAACCAGCGTACAGTCCAAGAAGAGATAGAAAAAGCGATCGCTACTATTCTTGGACATCATGTGACATTACACGGCGCAGGACGAACTGATGCCGGAGTCCACGCTGCTGCTCAAGTCGCCCATTTTGAAGCAACAGGTTTAATTCCGGCTCACAAGTGGGCAACAATCCTCAACAGCTATCTGCCACCAGATATATTAATCAGGGCTTCAGCTGGTGTAGACTGCCGTTGGCACGCCCGCTTTAGCGCAGCCTATCGGCGGTATCGCTACACAATATACACTGAAGATCGACTTAACTTGTTCGTGAAACCCTTCAGTTGGCATTATTATTATGCACCCCTGGATGAATCATTAATCCAAGCTGCCCTCAAACCTCTCTTGGGAAAGCATCACTTAGCTGCTTTTCACCGTGCAGGCTCAAAGCGATCGCATTCCTGGGTAGAGGTACAAGCAGCAGAATGTCGTCGCAGTGGGCCGTTTATCCATATTGAAATACAGGCAGATGGATTTTTGTATGGCATGGTACGTCTGTTGGTAGGAATGCTTGTACAAGTAGGTTCTGGAGAACGTACACTTTCCAACTTCACCGAAATCTGGAAAGATCAACGCCGCCAAGAAGTCAAACACGCCGCACCAGCTCAAGGTTTATGTTTGTTGCGAGTTGGTTATCCAGATTTTCCCTTTCCCAAAGAGATTTGGTACGATACCCTGCCAAAGTTGGTCATTGCTCAAGAGTCATTAGTCACTTGTACTGACTGTACTCCTACGGAGAAGCAAGCTACGCGTAGCGTCTCGTAGAGAAGCTGTTGGCGCAGCCTCTCGTAGAGAAGTATTGCTCATTAGTGAATAACAAAAGACAAGGGATAAAGGACGAAGGACAAATGGCAAATTACAAAGGACAAAGGACAAATAACAAATGACAATAGTTAAAACATACCTTCCTCCTCAGGCATCCCTTGAGCGTGAGTGGTACATAGTAGACGCTACCGATAAACGCCTCGGACGCCTCGCCAGTGAAATTGCTCAAATCCTCAGAGGCAAAAACAAACCCGAATTTACACCCCACCTAGATACAGGTGACTTCGTGATCGTTGTCAATGCCGAGAAAGTAGCAGTCACAGGCAAAAAGCGCACTCAAAAAGTCTACCGTCGCCATTCTGGTCGTCCCGGCGGGATGAAAACGGAAACCTTTGCTAAGTTGCAGCAGCGCCTACCTGAGCGCATTTTAGAACACGCTGTCAAAGGTATGCTACCCAAAAATAGCCTGGGTAAGCAGTTATTCACCAAGCTGAAAGTTTACGCTGGGCCAACTCATCCCCACGAAGCTCAAAAACCCAAAGAACTAAAAATTAATACAATTCCTGGAGAAGAAAATTAATGGTAGCAGTAGACACCAATAGCGGCCGCGCTGTGTACTGGGGTACTGGTCGCCGGAAGTCCGCAGTAGCAAGAGTACGTCTAGTTCCAGGTACTGGTCAACTGACTGTCAACGGTAAAGATGGAAACTTGTATTTCCAATTCAATGCCAATTACTTGGGAGTCATCAAAGCACCCTTGGAAACTTTGGGACTAGAAAATGAATACGACATTTTGGTAAAAGCAGAAGGCGGCGGCTTGACTGGACAGGCTGATTCTGTTCGTTTGGGAGTTGCTCGTGCTTTATGTCAATTAGACCCAGACAACCGCCCACCTTTAAAAACCGAAGGTTATCTCACTCGCGATCCTCGGGCAAAAGAGCGGAAAAAATATGGTTTACACAAAGCCCGGAAAGCGCCTCAGTACTCTAAGCGTTAGCGATTGGGTACTGGGTACTGGGGATTGGGTACTGAGAATTGGGTAGTGAGAAAGTATTCCTAAATATTTATTTCCTAGTCCCCAGCCCTTAGTCCCTAACCCCTAGCTCCGATTCCATCCTAAAAGTTATAATTCTTATAGATTCACCACAAAAGGAACAATGGCTAAATCTGATATTCACCCCAAGTGGTATCCAGACGCTAAAGTCTACTGTAACGGCCAAGTTGTCATGACCGTTGGCTCTACCAAGCCAGAATTGCACGTAGATGTTTGGTCTGGAAATCACCCATTTTACACAGGCACTCAGAAGATTATTGACACCGAGGGTCGAGTTGAACGTTTCCTCCGCAAATACGGCATGTCCAGCGAACAAAGCTCTGGCACCAAAAAGAAAAAGTAGCGGGTTGGCTCTGCTGTTAACGACGACCCTGCATTTTTCGGGGTCGATTGTCATTTATATGCTCGAGCCAATTTGTTATTTTTTTAAGGAGCGATCGCACTCGTCATGGCTGAATCATACTTACTGGACAAACTAAAATCCGTTGAACAAACCTTTAATGAATTAACACGTCGTCTTGGCGACCCGGATACCGCTAGCAATCCTGATGAATATCAACAAATTGCTAAGTCTCGTTCTTCTTTGGAAGAGGTAGTTAATACCTATGAAACTTGGAAAATAGCCCAAGAAGACTTGATAGGAGCGCGTCAGGTTTACAAAGAATCTGCCAGTGACCCAGAGTTGCAAGAAATGGCAGCACTGGAAGTAAATGAACTTGAGGAAAAAATAGAATACTTAGAGACTCGCTTGAAAGTCTTACTGTTACCACGCGACCCTAATGATGAAAAGAATATCATGTTGGAAATTCGCGCTGGCACTGGTGGCGATGAAGCCAGTATTTGGGCTGGCGATTTGATGCGGATGTACACTCGCTACGCCCAGACTCAAGGTTGGAAAGTTTCCCTAGTGAGCGAATCTCTGGGAGAAATGGGTGGCTGGAAAGAGGTGATTCTGGAAATTAAAGGTGACGACGTTTACAGTCAGCTAAAGTTTGAAGCTGGAGTGCATCGCGTACAGCGGGTGCCCCTGACAGAAGCAGGCGGACGGGTTCATACTTCCACTGCTACGGTGGCGATTATGCCAGAGGTGGATGATGTGGAAATCCACATTGACCCGAAGGATATTGAAATGACCACGGCTCGTTCTGGCGGTGCTGGTGGGCAAAACGTCAACAAGGTGGAAACAGCCGTTGACTTGATGCACAAACCAACGGGAATTCGGATTTTCTGTACAGAAGAACGCAGCCAGTTGCAAAACAAAGAACGGGCGATGCAAATTCTGCGGGCGAAGTTGTATGAAATGAAGTTACGCGAACAACAAGAAGCTGTAACTTCCATGCGGCGATCGCAAGTTGGAACGGGATCGCGATCGGAAAAAATTCGCACCTACAATTATAAAGACAACCGCGTTACCGACCATCGATTAAGTCAAAACTATTCTCTTAATCCTGTCTTGGAAGGCGATTTAGAGACTATTATCCAATCTTGTATCTCCCAAGACCAACAGGAACGTCTAGCTGAATTGGCAACTGCTAGCGCTAATTAATTTTTATTAGTAAAAATTTTGATAAACCGCTTGTTGTAACGTTAGTTTTAATACATACAAGCGGTTTTCTAATGCAGCGCAGAGTACATCTTCCATTTGACTGGGATATTTATAATAGGCAAGTTCGTGTTTCATAACGTAATTTACTCTTGCCCACTCCTTCAAGGTTTGGCTGGTATAAATTAAATTTTCTACTTCTTGTTGCCAACGTCCAAAAATGCGGTAGCTGAAAAAGCTACTACAGATGTTACCTGCCCCATCCCAGTAAGAAATACACACCTGATGCTTCAGACATTGAATTTTCTTGATTTGCTTGATGTTATAGCCTTTGGTGTTGAGAGCTTCTGTTGCTTCACGGTTTGAAATTTGCCACTGTTCTGGTCTAATTTTATTAGAGGATATGAAATTTCGACCTTTGCGGCGATATTTTTTTATTTGGCGTGGCTTGGAAAACATGATGCACCTTTTGTGTGATTGGCAACAATGCCAAATAACCTAGGAGCGTCTATACTCTAGGATTTAAATGAACGTTGCTTAATTACAATGTTTATTTAAATTACCATTAACAATTAAAGTTGTCAATAATAAACTAAAGTTTTAAAGTTTCTCACTAAACTAATAAGTGCAGTTGACTAGCTACACAAGCAGTGAACATCGAAAGCAGAGAAAAACTGATTGAAATCATCAAACTAGCTCGCGGTTCCATGAGCCAGCGGGCTTTTGGCAAGCTTTTGGGAGTTTCTGCTACAGCTGTTCAGTTGTGGGAAAAGGGTGTAAATGTGCCAGACACAGAATATTTGGCAAAAATCGCAGCGAGAGCGGGTTACACACTCCAAGAGTTACTTAGTTGCTTGGATGGCAAGCCAATACAAGAAACCTCAGATTTAAGTTTGATTCTCAGACAGATACAGCACATGCCTCTGAGTCAAGTGGCTCAAATTGTTCAGGCTGCGGCGGATAGGTTTGCTGCTGTGGCGGAAGCGTCTGGGGATGAAGCAAAGGCCAGTTGAATATTAAAATAATTCGTAATTCGTAATTCGTAATTCGTAATTCGTAATTGAGTTTTTTAACGACGATTTAAGGCAAAATCCGATCAAACTAGCTTGTGGTTTCTTGCTGTCAAGATTCACATATATGGATATGGACAAACCTTGTTTGTATGACGAAGATTTCTATGGCTGGACACAGCAGCAGGCTAAAGCGTTAGATCAGAAGCTAGTTACGGAACTAGACTGGCCACACCTGCAAGAGGAAATTCAAGCTTTGGGCAGACAGGAGTATCGGGAACTCGGGAGCCGTCTGAGTGTATTACTCGGTTACCTCTTGAAGTGGGAATATCAAGCCGAAGAACGCTCTCGCAGTTGGTTTTTAACAATTCGAGAACAGCGTTGTGCCATCCACAGGCATTTGCTACAGAACCCTAGCTTGAAGTCTCGAATAGAAGAAGCCTTGTTAGATGGCTTTGAAGCAGGAGTCGATTTGGCGCTACGAGAAACTAACTTACCATTACGAACTTTTCCAGAGTCTTGCCCTTATTTATTTGATGCTGCGATCGCAGACAATTTTCTGTGCGATACTCGTCAGACTGGCAAGGATAGTTACTACCATTTTTCTTGATTAATTCATAACATAAAAATTGTCAAAAAAACTTCAGGCGATCGCCAATCGAAAATGGTAGGAGCGATACCTGAAAGTCTAGATAAGTTTGTTAATTTTTGTAAATAGAACATCAAGAGACAGAAATAAAACCAGATTACTATATTTATTTTACCAACATATAACCACTGGCAGGTAGTAAAAAATGGTTTTAAAATGGTGAAATCTTAAGTGATTTCAAGGGGTATCTATGTCGCTACGCAATGAGCCTTTAGACTGGCAAGTTGAAATGAACAATGCTTATATACCAATTTACCATCAAGGCAATTTAGTTGGATTTTTTAAACAAGAATATGCCAGTGAAATAATTAGTTTTTTGAACGATGAAGAAGTTTTTAAAAAAGCACTTAAACAAGCTTGTACTGATTTAATCAAAAAAACAGGTGGCGACACGAATAAAGTTAATTATTTAATTCAAAGATATATCAAAAGTAGTGAACGTCCCAAATACGGAACTAGAGCGATCGCTCTTTTATTGCGCGATCGCCAAAAGGAACTTGACCTAAGTAACCAAGAGTTTACTAAATTCTGCGATACTTTTAAACTATCCCCCACTGAACTGAATAATATTTATGCTGGAGAAGCATTTGATGATAGTTTATTAGCACCACTTTCACGAATATTAGGGATGGCAAAAGAGCGATTACTGGAAGTGCGTTATGGTTCTGAAAAAGAAAGTAACACATAAACAGCAAATCAAAATCTTCAATTGATATAAAATTGTGAAAACAGACATCATCTTTTATCGCCTGTTTCAACAATTCCCTGATATCTTCTTTGAGCTTATTGGTAATCCTCCAGAAGAAGCTAGCCTTTATCAATTTTCATTAGTTGAAATCAAACAAACAGCCTTCAGAATCGATGGTGTATTTCTGCCTACCCAAGGAAGGGATAACCAAATTTATTTTGTTTAAGTGCAATTTCAAGCCGATGGAGAAATTTATTCACATCTATTTGCAGAAATATGTTTATACCTGCGTCAGAATAAACCAGAAAATAACTGGAGTGCTGTAATTTTATACCCAAACAAAAGTCTAGATACAGGAGATATCAAACATTACCATGAGTTTTTCACAAGTGGGCGCGTCAGACGGATTTATCTTGATGAATTAGGTGAGGCTGCATCGCTTCCAATTGGCATTGCAACTGGTAAATTAGTAATTGCAACCGACGACATAGCGATCGCACAAGCAAGGGTGTTGATAAACAGAACCAAGTCAGAGATCGACTCACCACCAAAACAGCAGCAGTCTGGCGATCGCAAAGGTAAAGGAAGTTCGTAGCTTGCGTAAGTACTAAAAATAAAGGCGTGGAATCAGAGTTGAAAAAACTGCCTGAGTAGTTTTGTTGTGTCCCTACCAGTGTATTGGCTTTAAACGGAAACCGTATATTAGCAGGTTAATAAATTGTAAATAAGTTGACCCTCCCAGGAATTTATGATAAATACTGAATTAGTAGTTATTACTAATTTTTGAGTAAATAAAAATACAAAAGGTATGCCTTCTTTGCAGGTATTCTTTTGTCGTTTTTGTGCGTCAACCCTTCTATGTGCCTTATTTGAAGAGGGGTTACTCCTGATTATAGGAGTGGATTGACTGATTTTGAAACCAAACACACTGAAAATAATTGACACAAAAGTAGAAAGACAAACCTATGAAATTTAACTGTAGAACTTTATTATTGGTTACACCAGTTCTATTTGTTGGCATCGCTGCGCTATTAGGCTGGGATTTCACACAAGAATCCTTTAATATTCATCAAGCATTGAGTCATTTGATGAATGATTTGCACGTTGGATTAATACCACTACTATTACTCGGTTGTACCCGTGCAATCTATGCCTTTGACGAGAATTCATTCATTACCGTGCGTTCGATGGATTGGTCTGATCCAAATATGTCCTTAAGTCTATGGGCATCACCTTCAGGAAAGGAACGGATAGGTGCTAACAAAAACAGTAAGGACAACCCACTAGAATGGGAATCTCGGTATGCCAGCGTTGTTGTGTGTAACTATGGCAAGGCTACAACTGATGGGATGAACGAGGAAGGCTTAGTTGCCAATTTGCTTTTTCTACCAGAGGCTTACTACGGCGACAACGATGACCCTAAAAATGAAAAACCACGTTTAGCAGTTTCAGGTTGGGCGCAGTACATATTAGACAAATACGCAACTGTCAAAGAAGCTGTAGAAGACTTAGAAAAGGAGGAATTCACTATTGTTACGGATACAATACCCTTTCTTATGCAGGGTAATCCTCCGATACTTGATCCTAAAGGTAAAAATATAGTGTTACATCTGAGCATTTCTGATGCGATCGGAGATTCAGCAATCTTACAGTACCTTAACAATGGCAATGGTGAGAGCAAGCTAAAAATTTATCATGATAAAAAATACAAAGTTCTGACTAATTCCCTGTATGCCAGTCAATTAGAAATTTTAAAAGAATTTCAAGGAAAAGAGGGTTGGGGCACAGAAGAATTTTCTTGGGATGCTTTAAAGAGAAAGACTCAGAATGAAGAAGGAGAAGTCAAAGAGGTGAAGGAGATGACTCCGCCAATGAATGGCGCTGATATTCGATTTATCCGCGCCTCATTTCTCAGCGATAATCTTGAACCAATAAGTAGTAACCCAAGAGCAATTTTGAAGGAAGAGACAGATTTGTCACAGGCATTGCCTTGGTTTTGCGAACCTTGGTCAGATGAAGAAGGGATCGCTAGAGCTTTTTCCTTAATTCGTAATATGTCAACGCCATTAAATGTTAAGTCATTAACTAACCCCTTCCTTTCCTCTACGCTCTGGCGTACTGTCTCAGATCAGAAGAACAAGCGCCTGTTCTTGGAAACCGCTAGGAGTATATACCCAATATATGTTGACCTACCTAAACTGTTTGAGAAAATCGACACACATATACATAAGCTTGTTTTGCTTGAGCCGCCAACGATAGAGGAGGGTCCAAGGACTGAGCTACAGGAGGATCAAATGAAACATCAAAGAAAAATAGGCAAGGTTAACGACGAATTTGAGCCTACAGATGAATGGTTTGAATTTGACCCAAAGTAATCGAAACAAGGATGCAAGTAATAACCCAAGTTGCTAGTTAGAGGTTGTTTGAAAAGTTTTTTGCTGTCATTTTAGGCACTTTTAGCTCCCCCCTAGTCCTCCTTAAAAAGGGGGATTTAGGGGAATATAGAACGTGTTAGTACTGAAAAGAGGACTTTTCAAATATCCTTTTACGGACTTCCAAGTAAAAAAATATTCCGTTGCATTAAGGCAGAGGAGCAGGGAGCATGGGGGAGGAATAGTCGTGTTGAAGGAGCGAAATTGGGATAATTTATTTTTTGGAAGTCCCTTAATGCCCCAATCAAGCCAAATTTGACTTGCAGTTCCCGAACTTTCCTAAAAGAAATTTATAGTTAATTTTTGTTAATATTGGAAGCGGTATTAGTACTTCGTCCTCAATCACCCACTCCCTACCTGAGAGAAACTTAATGCTGCGACTCGAACATATCAGTAAAATTTATCCTACAGGCGAAGTTCTCAAAGATATCAACTGGGAAGTTAAACCAGGCGATCGCATTGGCTTAGTCGGTGTCAACGGTGCTGGAAAGTCCACCCAACTCAAAATCATCACTGGGGAAATTGAACCCACAGCTGGTGAAATCATTCGTCCTTCGAGTTTACACATAGCTTACCTCAACCAAGAGTTTGAAGTAGATCCCACTCGCACCGTTAGAGAAGAATTTTGGACGGTTTTTAAAGAAGCCAACCAAGTACAGTTATCTCTGGCGCAGGTACAACGTGACATGGAAGCGGCCGATCCAGAGGAACTGGATCGGCTAATCAACAAATTGGATCGTTTGCAACGCCAATTTGAAGCCTTGGATGGTTATGGCTTAGACGCGCGCATTGGAAAAATCTTACCAGAAATGGGGTTTGGGGTAGAAGATGGCGATCGCCTCGTCAGTGCTTTTAGCGGCGGTTGGCAAATGCGGATGAGTTTGGGTAAAATCCTGTTGCAAAAACCCGACTTATTACTGCTGGACGAACCAACTAACCATCTGGATTTAGAAACCATTGAGTGGCTGGAAAATTACCTCAAGGGACTAATTACTCCAATGGTCATAGTTTCCCATGACCGGGAATTTCTTGACCGTCTCTGCACCCAAGTTGTGGAAACTGAACGCGGTGTTTCTAGTACTTACCTCGGCAATTATTCTGCATATTTACAACAGAAAGCCGAAAATCAATCAGCACAACTGAGTGCTTACGAACGCCAGCAAAAAGAATTAGAAAAACAACAAGTTTTTGTTGATAGATTTCGTGCCAGTGCTACCCGCAGTACCCAGGCAAAAAGCCGGGAAAAGCAACTGGACAAAATTGAGCGTATCGAAGCGCCTGTAGCTGGAGTGAGAACTCTGCACTTCCGCTTTCCTCCTGCACCCCGCAGTGGACGCGAAGTCGTGAACATCAAAGATTTTACTCATATTTATGATGATAAGATTTTATTTTTGGGAGCGAATCTCTTAATTGAAAGAGGCGATCGCATTGCTTTTCTCGGTCCCAACGGTGCAGGAAAATCTACACTTCTGCGCCTAATTATGGGTATGGAACCACCGACAGAAGGTACTGTCCAATTAGGCGATCATAATGTTATTCCCGGTTATTTTGAACAAAATCAAGCTGAAGCTTTGGACTTGAAAAGAACTGTCATGGAAACAATCCATGATGAAGTTCCTGATTGGAAAAATGAAGAAGTTCGCACACTTTTAGGACGTTTTTTATTTACTGGTGACACAGTATTTAAGGCAGTTGGGGCATTAAGTGGAGGAGAAAAAGCTCGTTTAGCATTGGCAAAAATGCTTTTACGTCCCGCGAACTTATTAATATTGGATGAGCCGACAAATCACCTAGACATTCCAGCAAAAGAAATGCTGGAAGAAGCCCTCCAAAATTATGATGGTACGGCAATTGTTGTATCCCACGATCGCTACTTTATCTCTCAGGTAGCTAACAAAATTGTCGAAATTCGAGATGGCGAATTCCGCGTTTATTTAGGAGATTATCATTACTATCTCCAAAAAATTGCTGAGGAAAAAGAACAAGCAAGGTTAGCTGCAATAGAAGCCGAAAAAGCTGCTAAAAAAGCTGCCAAAGCTGCTAAATCTACTACGAAGCGAAAATGAGAAACTGGGCAATTGTCTAGTAAAGTTCAACAGTTATCATTTGTCAGTTTTCTCCCTTGATTAATAGCATTTTTGCCCTCCAGTTATCAGTTACTAATTACTAGTGTTACTGATAACTGTTTGCTTTTCACTGAATTAGAGCCTGTACCATACAGTTAATAACTGCAAGATCGTTTAAATGTTACTCAGGTAACGAACCTAGATATTGCATTTTTTCATCAAGACTGTCATTGGTCATCAGTCATTGAGTCATGGGTTACCACCAACAAATGAAAAGAACAAAGGACAACCTCACGAGTTGATATGCAACTTAAATGCATGGCAGTTTACTAAATAATCACTTATTATTCAAGGCCAAAAGCATCATAGAAAGATTACTAAAATTTAATAAATGTCTCAAAAAGCTGCAAGTAGTTCATAAAAGAAGTTAATAAGCAGAAATTCACTTGCGGCGGCGATTAGCAATGGTATCATTCGGGTATTACAAAAAGTAAAGGGCAATTTTACTATGACCAAAGCACCTGTTGCTCCTGTGGTGCTAGTCATTTTAGACGGATGGGGCTACTGCGAGCAGACGCGAGGAAACGCTATTGTTGCTGCTAAAACTCCGATTGTGGACAGTTTATGGGCAGCTTACCCGCATACCCTCATCCACACATCAGGAAAAGCCGTAGGGTTGCCAGATGGTCAAATGGGCAACTCAGAAGTTGGTCATTTGAACATTGGTGCTGGGCGAGTGGTACCGCAAGAACTGGTACGCATCTCCGATGCGGTCGAAGATGGTTCTATTACCTCAAACCCAGCACTTGTCAAAATTTGCCAGGAAGTTCGCTCTCGGAATGGCAAGCTACATCTAATAGGGCTTTGTTCTGAGGGAGGGGTACATTCCCACATCACCCATCTATTTGGACTACTTGACTTAGCTAAAGAGCAGCGAATTTCAGAAGTTTGTATCCACGCAATTACTGATGGTCGTGACACCGCCCCAGCCGAAGCTGTAAAAGCGATCGCGCTGCTACAAGACTACATAGACCGCATAGGAATTGGGCGTATAGTCACCCTCAGCGGTCGCTACTACGCAATGGATCGCGATCGCCGTTGGGATCGGGTAAAACGCGCCTACGATGTCATGACACAAGATGGGGTGGGCGATAGTCGTAAGGCTGTAGAAATCTTGCAAGCATCTTACGCCGAAGGGATAAAAGATGAATTTGTCAACCCCATCAGAATTGCTCCTGGTGCGGTAGAAGCAGGGGATGGGGTAATATTTTTCAACTTCCGCCCCGATCGCTCCAGACAACTAACTCAAGCTTTTGTCAGTCCTGAATTTAACGGTTTTGAAAGACAGCAAATCACACCGCTCGAGTTTGTCACGTTTACTCAATACGACTCGGACTTACCCGTAGCTGTGGCTTTTGAGCCGCAGAATCTCAACAATATTCTCGGACAAGTAATAGCCAATCACAATCTTAAGCAATTCCGCACCGCCGAAACCGAAAAATACGCCCACGTCACGTATTTCTTTAATGGGGGTCTGGAAGAACCTTTTCCTGGTGAAGATCGGGAATTAGTCAGCAGCCCAATGGTAGCGACTTACGACCACGCCCCAGCGATGTCAGCAACAGCAGTTACAGACGTAGCGATCGCTGCCATTAAAAAGGGTTTATATTCTTTAGTTGTGATTAATTATGCCAACCCAGACATGGTAGGGCATACTGGTCAGATCGAAGCGACCATTACAGCCATTGAAACAGTTGATCGCTGTTTGGGACGCTTATTAGAGAGCGTTAGCAAAGCTGGTGGTACAACAATTATTACTGCCGATCATGGCAACGCTGAGTATATGCTAGATGAAGAGGGTAATCCCTGGACAGCTCACACAACTAACCCAGTCCCTTTCATTCTCGTGGAAGGAGAAAAAGTCAAAATCCCTGGATATGGTACAAATGTTGAACTGCGAAGCGATGGCAAGTTAGCCGACATCGCCCCCACCATTCTAGAGATTCTACAGCTGCCTCAACCACCAGAAATGACAGGGCGATCGCTGCTGAAAACAGCAGAGTATGACCTGCAACGCACTCGCACCCCCGTACAGGCAGGCTTGTAAAAGAGTGCTGAGTACAGACGCGATTAATCGCCTCTCTACAAGAGTTAGGAGTTTTTAGTAAACTCCTAACTTCTGAATTCCGAATTCTAAATTCTGAATTCTCTTTTTAAAACTTGTTATAAATGAGATTGCTACCATGACAGTTACTAATATCGTGCAAGGCATTTGGGCCTTTTCCGCCGTTGGTCTAATTATCTTAGTTTTGTTGCATAGCCCCAAAGGTGATGGTATTGGAGCCATTGGTGGACAAGCTCAGCTATTTAGCAGCACTAAAAGTGCAGAAAACACCTTGAACCGAGTTACTTGGGCGTTGACAGTCATTTTTCTTGGTTTAACAGTAGTTTTAAGTGCTGGTTGGTTGCCTAAATAAAGATCGGTGAGGGGGAGATGAGAAACAAAACGCAATACCCAATACCTAAAACCCCCAAAAAATTAATTAGACAGCGATTATTAGCAGCTCTTTGCTTAATTATTGGCACAGGACTGCTAGTTGTTTTTAGTACTGTGGGGTATAAGGTATGGGGCAACCTCCGTATCTCCTCATCTCCCGTTCTCGCAAAACCTCATACTCTACCGCTCACACTCGCACAGTGGCAAGATAACACCAACAGTGGTGACTACTTTTCCCAGGTCACAACAACTCAAGTTGGTTATTTAGTTTGGTCACAATTTCCTATTAAAGTTTACGTAGAAACACCAAAAGCCGTTAGCGAAAAACAAGCTCAAACATGGGTCAACAGTGTCTTACAGGGTGTGCAGGAATGGAGTGCTTATCTGCCTTTGACAGTAGTCCAACAGCCAGAGGTTGCGGATATTACGATTGTGCGAAAAGCGCCACCTCTACAAATTTCCCCTGGTAGTAATATACCTCGTGCGCGATCGGCACAAACCACTTACGAGTTATACAGTAGCAACAAAGTTTTATTCCACCGCTTCACCATCTTGCTAAGCCCCAGTCAAACAGGTGAGTATGTCCAAGCAGCAGCTCGCCACGAACTCGGACACGCTTTAGGAATTTGGGGCCATAGTCCGCTACAAACTGATGCTTTATACTTTTCCCAAGTTCGTAACCCGTCGGCTATTTCTGTTAGGGATGTGAATACCTTGAAGCGAGTTTATGAACAGCCAACAACTTTGGGATGGCCTTTAGTGGATAATTCAAAGATAAATTGATCGATTAATAAGTAGAGTATTAGCTCATCGACGAACCTAAAAGTAAGATCGCACTTTTTCCCTTTCCCTACGCTCTACGACTAAGCGGTAAAGGTCGTTGTGTTAAAACTTCTTTATAAAGTTCTTCCAGCAGACTAATATTCTTACTGAGGGTATAGCGGTCTAATACACGCTGTCTAGCTTTTTGTCCCAGTAGGGTTGTTAGCTCTGGATGGTCTTGTAACACTGGTAAGAGAGTTCTCAATTGCGATCGCACTGTTTTGGTATTAATAACTATACCGGCTCCCTTTTCCAAAACTTCTCCATCTGCACCTACATCTGTTGCCAAACAAGCTAACCCAGATGACATTGCTTCTAACAAAGATAAAGATAGTCCCTCTACCAATGAAGGCAAAATAAATACATCTGCGCCCCGCAAAATTTCGATGCGCCGATTTTCATCAGCAACAAATCCTAACCAATTAATGCCGTATTCCCAACCATAAAACGGCTCTAAAGAAGACTTCAATGGCCCATCGCCAACAATCAACAGCTTGCTATTAGCCTCCATTTGCGACTGCTTCCAAGCTCTTAAGAGGGCTTCGACATTTTTTTCTGGTGCTATTCGGCCTTGATAAACAAACAAGCGTTCGGCTTGAAACTCTGCTTTGACCGTAGAAGCGCCTGGAGAGTACTTGATGGTATCAACACCGTTGGGGATTATCGCAATATTTTCTTCTCTTACACCCATGCGTGCCAATAATTCCCGCTGAATTTGGGAAAATACAATTACGCGATCGTAGTTAACCAAAAAAGGCGCGTAGAGTTGATAAGCCAAAAGTTGTGTTCCTGAGATCAGTTTTGCTCCCTTTCCAGCAAATGGTGTATGAAAAGTAGCAATTAAAGGTAACCTCAGTTCCTCACAAATTTCCGGTAGAACAAAGTCCAGAGGAGATAGCGTTAAAGAAGCATGTACAACATCTGGCTTAATTTTCCGCAGCGACTCGGTTAAAACTTTGGTCGCTTTAAAAGTGGGGATTGTGTAAACCTGGGATTTATAAATAAAAGGTAGGGAAACCTCTTGGAGATTTGGCCAATTGTCAGGTTCTGATTCTTCTTGGGCGAAGTGGAGAAAGCTAACTTGATGCCCCTTGTCTAGCAAGGCATTTGTAATTTCTCGACTGTAAGTGACATTACCGCAAAAGGGCGATTTTTTTCCAATCCAGGCTATACGCATTCTTTATTTGGCTGTAAGAAAAGCGGGTTTAATGTATTAATTTTGCGTCCTTTGTTGCTTTTATCGTGGTATACTTGCTGGCTTGTATTTGTTAACAACAATATGCCAAAAATTAGTTCAAAAAGCTAATTTTCTAGCTAATTAAACTGGTGAATTTATGGCTTTATCGATTCTACTAATAAGTTGTTAATTTTTTATATATAAACAACTTATTCCGACTAATCTTTAGATTGATATCCGGCAAGTATGCGATAAATTTTAACTGGACTTAGTTTAACACGAAGACAAAATTTTTAAGTAAATTAGTAGTTATTTCAAGGTCAATGAATAATAGCTCCTGTTGATAACTACTGATGTGAGTTATACCAGGTTAATATTACTCCTGAAAAAACGATCACTGCTAATCCCAAAAAAACTGCCTGTAATCCCACAAAAGTTTCTGCTACACCAGCTAATGCCAAAGGTAAAGACAGAGCAATGTTAATTACATTGTTCTGTAAACCAAAAACTTTACCACGCATTTCTGGAGGTGTTTCTGTCTGAATAGCAGTTTGCATAGGAATGCCTACTAGTGCGCCAAAGATACCCAAAAAGGCAATCAGTAACAAAACTATCCACAAATGTGTTGTAAACACTGAAATACCAATCAACGATCCTGCCATACCGAGACAACCGCACAGGCTTAGTTGTCTGTATGAGAAACGTTGACCAAATTGACCGAGAATTGTTGCTCCAGCGGCAATGCCAACACCGCCCGCTGCAAGTAAAAAGCCGAATTGCGAGGCTTTCATATTGGGAATTATTTCTGCCATCCGAACAGCTAAAACAGTTAAAGCTGCAAAGACAGAAAACAAGATAATTAGCTGGAGTAAAGCATTACGGACACGATGATTGGCTTTGAGGTAGGACAGGCCGTCCCGCAAATCAGAGAATACATGAGGGAATTCTGTTTCGGGTGCGTGAGGTTTTTCGTTAGTTTTCAGCAGAAACAAGATAATTCCAGCGATGGCATAACTGCCACCAACCAAAAGTTCTTTACCTAAACCATTACTACCACTAAATTGCAACCAAAGTCTATCAGCGATCGCTAATAAGGGTTCCCCAACGGCAAACCCAACAATTACCGATGCCATCATCGTTGTTGTGTAAAGCGAATTAGCTGAGAGTAAATGCTCTTCTTCTACCACTAGAGGAATTGCTGCTTGTTCCGCTGGTGCAAAAAACTGCGTCAGTGTGGAAACTAAAAAAGTCACACCCAGGATGATTAAAAAACCCACAGGCAACACTCCTATGGGTCTCCAATCATGAGTCAACCACAACAGAAAGGGAATTGACAAAACTAGGATACCGCGCCAAACATTGGTTGCCACCAGCACAGCCTTTTTCGACCAACGGTCTACAAAAACACCTGCGACGGAACCAAACAATACTGCTGGAATAGTAAAAGCCATCATCAAAGCTGATACCCATCCACTAATGCTCTGATTTCCAGCTTGAAACTGAGTATTAATCAAAGCAATCATTAACACTAAATAAACTTTATCTGCTAGTTGACAGAAAACTTGACCGCCCCAAAGAGCTAGGAAATTAAAGTTTTTTAAGACTGGCACAAACCCCCGCTGTTTTACATTTTCTGAACCAGTCTCATGTAATTTCGGTGATTCTGTTTCTGGAATAGTGGTTACTGGCAAATTCTTCCCATTGCATAGGTCTAGGCCATTGCCGCTATCATTATTTTTAGCTGCTTGACCAGTGGTTAATTGGTCTTGGGTTGGTATTTCTGATTGACTTTGAACATGAGTTTTTGGTGTTTCTTGTGTCCAACTTTGATCGCTTTTAGAAACGTCTTTTGGGGACATTTCTTGGCTATTGATTTGATTAGGTGTAGACTTAGAGACGGCACTCAGGTGATTAGTTACTGTATGATCTGATGCCCTATTCTGTTTTTTAATCAGGCTTGGTGATAAAGGTAGGATTTTGGTATCCAAATCAGACGATTGCATCATGGTTGGCAGCAAAATAAGAGTCGATCAAGGTAGCAGAGCGAATAGGGCGGCCTAATTGATACTGAGCATACTGGCGTAAAATCTGCTCAACAGATAACCAGTTTTGCTCTCTAGCACCATCAATTTGCATGATCTCTGGTTGCGATAGATGTTGAAGCAAAGCTAGTTCCATTGCACCAGGACGACAAGAAATCACAGGTATTTCTTGCCGATGAACAACAACTGTTTGGGTATTGGGAGTGCTATTAGCTGTAGCGGGACGTTTAGCCTGTCCTAAGTTATGAGCACTAAGTGAGGAGTTAGGAGTTAAGAATGAGGAGTTATTTTCCTTATCCCCTTGTCCCCTTGTCTTTGCATCTGTTCGCAAACTTTCCCAAGCTTCTAAACAAACTGTTCCACCCGCAGGGATGCTAAATCCTACCTGCCAGTTGGGGTTTGTAAAGTCTGGCGTGAGGAGTCGCCCAGACAAGCAACAAATTTGGACTTGCGGCGTCAGTCCTGCCAAGGCTAAAAGGTGAAACACCCCATGAGCCAGATAAGCCAAAACACCAGACGTATTTCCACTAGACAACACCTCCAGTCGATGAAGATGTTCATTGAATAACTCATACAGTTCTTCTTGGGGTTGTTCGCTCAAAGCCTGACACAATACTATTTCTGCTAAATACTGACTAGCAGCCAATTTTCCCAAATCTTTCGCTAGACCTGGATAAGTTTTTAACGTCTGTGCTTGAGTAATTTTATCGAGCGATCGCCCTTTGGCAATCAAGAGTTCATTAACAACGAACATACCGCTCCTACCGCCCAAGCTGGAGTTGTGCTTGCGTGCCCCTGGAGCCACTGCTCGAACTAGACCGAATTCTGGTGTCAAAATTGTCACTATTTTATCCGATTCTCCGAGCGCCTGGGTTTTAAGATTAATTCCGGTTGCTTTGTAGGTTCTACTCATTAGTCATTGGTTATTGGTCATTGGTCATTAGTGAATAAGATAAGGACAAATGACAAAGGCCAAATGACTATTCACCCTTTTCCAAGTTATCGCGCTGGCGGATCAAATCGATACCGCGAGATGTCCCTAATCTAATAGCACCTGCTACGATTAAGTCTAGAGCTTGATTGATAGTACGGATACCACCTGAAGCTTTAATTCCCACCCTTTCTTTCGCTAATTCCTTCAAAAGCCTGACATCTGCTACTGTGGCACCACCATTCCAACCAGTACTGGTTTTTAAGAAACTTGCTCCTGCATCCATAGAGATTTCAGCAGCTATTTTTTTTTCCGCATCTGTCAAAAGGTTAGTTTCCAAAATTACCTTCACAGTTTGTCCAGTCTCCTCGCAAATTTCGGCAATTTCGCGATGCACTTGTTCGGTTTTGCCAGCTTTCAACCAGCCCAAGTTGATTACTACATCCAACTCAGTAGCCCCACTTTCCACTGCTTCTTGAGCCTCATACAACTTGACTGCTGAAGTCGTCGCACCAGCAGGAAAGCCAATCACTGTACAGACTTTCGGGTTCTTACCGTGGAGGAGTTCAACTGCTTGTTTGACATGGGCAGGGTACAGACAAACCGCCGCAAAATTAAATCTGTATGCTTCTTCACACCATTGCTCAACTTGCTCTGGAGTAGCCGTTGGCATTAACAGGGCGTGATCGATAAATGGCGCAATATCAATGTCTGGATAGTCTGCTGCCATCGTGTCTTCTGCCAGTGATAGATTATTAAAGTTTATAAAAAATTAAAACATTTCTTATATATATATTAAACCACATTTATTACGAGTTTATCCTGAAAATAAGCTGCCGACTTAATCTGGGATGTTAGATGTGCAGATGTTTCATAATTACTGTAAGTATTTAAGTTGACATTAAGTGCCAGTAAGGTTAGGAATATCAACAGTATTTGTCACGCCACTTACTAAGAACTGAATAATAGTTTGAGCTAACGCTTTCGATGCCAAGTATGGTACACCGTTACCAATACTTTTAAACATATTCGTCAGTGACATATTCTCTGGAAGCACAAAATTTGCAGGTAAAGATTGGATAGCTAAAGCTTCTGCTACAGAAATTCGCCGGATTTTGTAAGGATGTAAATGTACTTCATTATTTCCATAGCAAGCTGTTGGAGAATAGCGCCATCTGTGAAGACGCTTGAAAGACTTCTTAGAATCATCTCCTTCATCAACACCAGCAAACTTTTTTATCCCTGCTCTTGGTTGAAAGTAATGTTCAGCATTTAGATGCTTGATGACATTATTTTTTCTAAACCAGAATTCAACTGTTAATTCTTGAGGAATATTTTTAGGACAAGGCATAATAGAATTTTCTTGGAATAAATCGCACTTACGCCATGGGTAAGCAAAAACCTTTTTTTTATCGTATAAAATGTAATTTTTCCAGGGAAAAATATCTTCATTTAGTAATTCTTGTCTACTAATTTTTCTGCCCAGATCATTGATAAAATTATTTTGGAATCCAATCAAAATAATTCTTTCTCTATCTTGGGGAACACCATATTCAATAGAATTAATTAATCGCTCTGTTAATATATATCCTTCTTGCTGTAATCGTTGTTTTAGGGATTCAAAAAATAAACGATGTTTTTTTGTGTTCCATAAACCCTTAACATTCTCAAATAAAAAGAAATCTGGAAGATTATGACAAATTAACTCAACATAGGAAGCTGAAAGCTTGCCATTATTTCCCAAATGTCCTC
This sequence comes from Nostoc sp. CCY 9925, assembly GCF_963920935.1. Classification (NCBI taxonomy): domain Bacteria; kingdom Bacillati; phylum Cyanobacteriota; class Cyanophyceae; order Nostocales; family Nostocaceae; genus Nostoc; species Nostoc sp. CCY 9925. Next base: position 119,745 of record NZ_CAWUDO010000013.1, read on the forward strand.
TGTTTTTTCCACCAATAGAAAAATCAGGACAGGGAGGCCCGCCAATAAAGCCAACAATATCATTAAATTTACGGCAGTCTTGAACTAACTCGCAAATGTCTTGTGCTTGTGAACCTTGGGTAAGTTTACTTACGTCTCCTGCTTCGCCGTGATGATATCCGTATTTTGGTAACTCTAGATTGAGAACCTGCCGTGAATAGCGGTATGCTGCCATGAATGGGGAAAAAATTTCATTAACATAAACAATGTTAAATCCACTGGTTTCAAAACCTAAATCGAGGAAACCTGACCCAGCAAAAAAAGAGAAAATACAAGGGCGATCGCTCATTTAGTCACTATTATTGTGAAATATCAGTATTAATATCCTAAATTTTAGGGTTTTTACTTACGTACCAATCAAAAGTAAACACTTGAAAGCCTGGATTCAATAGTAAAAATTATTCACATCTACTTAAGAAGTAAATATAAAATTTTACTCAATCTTTAAGGAAAATACCTGACAGCAAAAGACTCTGAAGCCACAATTAAATATGGGAGTTTCCAAGCTCCCAGACATATTTAAGACAAGTATTGTCATTAAATAAAAAACCGGGGTACTTCAGACTAATTTTCTATGCGAATTTTAATTTACTCATACAATTACCATCCAGAACCAATTGGTATTGCCCCACTCATGACTGAATTAGCAGAGGGACTAGTGAAACGGGGACACCAAGTGCGCGTAGTTACCGCCATGCCTAACTATCCTGAGCGTCAAATTTATCAGGAATATCGGGGCAAGTGGTATCTCACCGAATACAAAAATGGCGTTGAAATCCAACGTAGTTATGTTTGGATTCGTCCACAACCGAATTTACTAGATCGAGTCTTACTAGACGCTAGTTTCGTTGTCACTAGTTTTGTACCCGCACTCATGAGTTGGCGTCCAGATGTTATTCTCTCAACCTCACCATCCCTACCAAGCTGTGTACCAGTTGCTCTTTTAGGATGGTTACGTGCTTGCCCTGTAATCTTAAATCTACAAGATATATTACCAGAAGCAGCTGTTCACGTCGGTCTACTTAAAAATAAATTGCTCATCCAGTTGTTTGCATTATTGGAAAAATTTGCTTACCGCAGTGCCAGTAAAATTAGCGTCATCGCCGATGGATTTGTGGAAAATTTGCGATCTAAGGGCGTAGAAGCTGACAAAATTGTGCAAATTCCTAACTGGGTTGATGTCAATTTTATCCGCCCCTTACCTCAAGAAAATAACCCTTTCCGCACGACGCATAACCTCAATGATAAATTTGTAGTACTTTATTCTGGTAACATTGCCCTTACTCAAGGCTTAGAAAGCGTTGTTAAAGCTGCTTCTGTGTTGCGCCACATCCCAGATATTACTTTTGTTATCGTTGGCGAGGCAAAAGGTTTACAGCGACTGCAACAGGAATGTTTAGATTGTGGTGCAGATAATGTTTTGCTACTGCCATTTCAACCCCGCAAAAATTTACCAGAAATGTTGGCAGCTGCGGATGTTGGTTTGGTGGTGCAAAAGAAAAATGTTATCTCCTTCAATATGCCATCAAAAATTCAGGTGCTACTTGCTAGCGGACGGGCTTTAGTTGCCTCTGTCCCTGATAATGGTACGGCAGCAAGAGCCATCAGGCAAAGTGGCGGCGGAATTATCGTTCCTCCAGAAGATCCCCAAGCTTTAGCAATGGCAATTTTAGACTTGTATCAAAACCCCGAAAAAGTTAAAACTCTGGGTTATAAAAGCCGCCAATATGCCGTTGAACAATATGCTTTTGAGCAAGCTTTAAATCAGTATGAGTCGTTGTGTTACTCATTAATCGCAAATCGTAGAGCAATTCACTCGACAATAGTTACGAAACAAGAAGTGTAATCTACGGCAGTGGAATTACGTTGATACAGCAGAATTCAGAAGTAAAAGAGGCTTTAGTCATAGCTTTGTAAGTTAGGATATGTACTTTACTAAACTGAAATCCGCTGTATTTGCACTTTCTGTAGAGTTGATATCAAAATCTTAATCATATAAAAGTTAATCGTATTAAATTTTACTAAATAACTTTAATACACAAGCAATTTTTTAGCTGCATTGGTATTGAATCAAAAATCCCACAGCTTCACTTCATTCTATTTAAAGCGTGGAAATATAAATTTTTTTATCTAAATATAAATATAATAACGGCGCTCAGTATCACCAAATACCAACTGGTATGTTGATGCTAATCAGACTTTTGGCAGATCGGGCATGAATACCCTCTCTTGTATCGTAAGTTTTAATAGACAGCCTAAAGTCTAGTGACCTATTGCAAAGATTTTGAGAGTTGAAAGCTGACACAAAGACGCAAAGAATTTTAAAGCCTCCAAAAATAATGCGATGAACCACCAGTTCTGTAAAGCAAAATTGGTAATACTCCCATGAAGGTGAGAACGAATCGCACCCTAATTTTTAATTCGTATGCTCAAGCTCGACGATCGTGCAATAAATTACACAACGGGCAGATGAAAATATTTCTTCCCAGTCCCTACTCTCTACTCCCCATTCCCTAATGCCTTTTTCAAGCTAGCCTCCATAGACACCTGTTTTTTTGTTAGTATTCAAAAAAACCCATTGACACATTTTCAGATCAATTGTTTGTTATTTGTTAAGTAAATGTAAACAATTGTTTCAAAAGGAAGAAAGCACCTGAGGTTTAATGACTGATTATTTCCAAGGAAATTTCCCATTACAATCTGTCCCACTGACAAAGAGTGTGCTGAGAAACCCCACCCAAATAGAAGAAGCAAGCGGAAAACTAGCCGCGACAATTGCTGAAGCTGCATCAGATCGCAAAGCTGGTGATATTTTATTGCTCAGAGTAGCAGATGTATCTTATCTAGCAGATTATTTTGTGATGATGACTGGTTATTCTAGGGTACAGGTAAGGGCGATCGCTCAAGCAATTGAAGCAAAAGTCGAAACTGAGTTGCAACGACGACCCTTGAGGACAGAAGGAAAAACCGAGGGGAGTTGGGTACTACAAGACTACGGTGAAGTGATCGTTCACATCATGATGCCCAAGGAACGCGAGTTTTATAATCTAGAAGCGTTCTGGATTCATGCAGAACGTATTTCCCTTCCAGAATCTGATGAGGGTGGGGGTAAGCCAACATGATTAGGTCTTCAGTTTCAAATTGCCCAGTTCCCACAGACCAACAACCGCTTAATGAGTACGAAGAGTTAAAAGCTTCTTGGCTGTTTCGTGATAGTACTTTACATTGGCGGGATTATCTCACGAAAATGATTTGGATTTGGGGTTTATCTTGGTTAGTTGCTGGTCCTGTAGCAGCAGCAAGCTTTCCCCCACAAAAATATATTGCCCATTTTATTGTCTGTGGTGCAGCAGGGGCAAGCATCGGCGTACTGTTGGCAGTGGTAAGGTTGTATCTAGGCTGGTTTTACGTGTGCGATCGCCTTTGCTCTCCCACAGTATTCTATGAAGAGTCAGGCTGGTACGACGGTCAAACCTGGACAAAACCACAAGAAGTCCTCAATCGTGATCGCTTGATTGTGGCATACGAAATCAAACCTATCCTACGACGGTTGCAATTTACCTTTGCTGGCTTGGCGGGAATGTTCGTTACTGGTACTATAGTTTGGCATTTGTTGTAAACCGTCATTGGTCATTAGTCATTGGTCATTAGTCATTGGTCATTGGTAATTAATAAATAAACGAAGGACGAAGGACAAAGGACAAAGCGCAAATTCTGAGCGGCGGCTTCCGGCAATTCAGAACTTTGTAACAAATGACAAATGACTAATGGCAAATAATAAAAAAGTGATAAAAATAAACCCATGACAATGGGAAAACGAACTCAAGCCACAGCACTGGAAGTCCGGTTGCTGCGTGAAGGTATCATTGAATCCAAGCATATAGTCCAGGCTGTTGTATGCGACGAACGCGGACGGGTTTTAACCGTCGCCGGAAACTCTGAAACTGCTGCATTTATTCGTTCAGCACTCAAACCATTTCAGGCACTCGCAGTCACCACCACAGGTACACTGGAACGCTATGACCTCAGCGATCGCGATTTAGCAATTATCACCAGTTCCCATAAAGGAACAATAGAGCAAGTCCGACAAGTATTTAACATCCTTTGGCGGGCGGATCTTGACCCCACTGTACTCCAGTGTCCGATTCCTGAAGGCAAACGCAGTCCTCTGGAATACAATTGCTCTGGTAAACATGCAGGGATGCTAGCTGTTTGTCAGCAACGCCATTGGCCTTTAAATAACTACTTGGAACGCAAACACCCAATACAGCAGTTGATTTTGGGCAAAGTAGCAGAATTGCTACGAATGCCAGCAGAGGAATTTATCAGCGCCCATGATGACTGTGGCGCACCGACTTATTTAATGCAACTTGGTCAAATGGCCTCTTTGTATGCCCTATTAGCCTCTAGTAGCAACTTGGATATGGAACGCATTGTCCGGGCTATGACTCATCACCCAGCAATGGTAGCAGGTGATGGAGAATTTGATACGGAACTGATGCGTTTAACTCCAGGGGAACTGGTGAGCAAATCTGGTGCTGAAGGAGTGCAATGCATTGGTAGACTTGGTGAGGGCATGGGATTAGCTATTAAAGTGATGGATGGGGCAAAACGCGCAAAACACGCCGTTGCTATTCACTTACTCCAACAAATGGGTTGGATTAGTCCTAGCGCCGCCGAAAGCCTCAGTGAAAAGTTTGTCACCTTAGGAAAATACAAGCGTTTAGAAGTAATTGGAGAATTATCGTTTTTGTAGTTGCCAAACTCTTGACTTTAAGTTAGACTAGAAAAGTCAAGAGCGACGCGGGATAGAGCAGCCTGGTAGCTCGTCGGGCTCATAACCCGAAGGTCAGTGGTTCAAATCCACTTCCCGCCACCAAATCAAAATCAAACCCTAGAATTTTAAAAGATTCTGGGGTTTTGTTTTAATTATTTTTACTTTGCAAATCGATACAAAACTTAAAGGAGACATAGCTGAACAAGCAGCTGTTCTTAATGCCTGAAAGCCTGGTTGGGGAGTTTTCAAACCGATTACGGCAAGCGCTTTTTATTCCTATTTAGATTGATTTCCTGTTTCAGTTACTTGATTTTGCTGATTTTCTATTCCAGCTTTTTTTTCTTCTAGGTTTGAGCCTAAGCCATAGGTTCTGTTTAGAAAAACAGTAACACTAGCAAGAATAAGCGCTGATGAAAATAAGCATACAGAGATCCAAGAATTTTCATCAATCTGATTATTTCTAAATAGTACGCCCTCAACAAATCTGTCTAGCTTGGACACTAAATAGCCAGAAAAGAATGTCGCTACTACTTTTCCTAATTCACCAAAAGTTTCCTTTTCAACTTTGCTAACAGGCGATGCGGCGTTCCCAAATGCCCAGCCGATTAGACCACCTAATAAGCTGATTAGCAAATTAAGCCAAACTCGCTCCGGAGCAATGTGAAACAAACAATAAAAAAGAATACTTCCAAAGAATATTGCAGTGAAATTTATTGCTGCAATGTTTAATGTATTTCGCGATAATAAAAATTCAAAAAATTTCGACATTACACGTTATGTGATATTGCCAAGTGTTTGAGTAGCTAGAATGTAGTATTTGCAAATTGCAATATACAAAACTAGTCCGCATATTTACCCAAACTGTTACAAATATATAGAAAGTTTTCGGATAACATCCCTTTTCAGATAATATCCATACTTTTTCCGTATAATGACCTGTTTGAAGGGGAAGATATAGAAAATTTTGACCTGTTTTATATCTTCCCAATAAACATATTCATTTGCCAGGGTAGCGAAATACACCTTGTTGAAGCTGAAAAAAGATAGCGCAAACCGTGTTCGGCACAATATAGGAATGCTTGAGAGTTAATTTCAGCAAAATCTATAAGTAAAGAAAATTGTGTTCGATCGCCTGTTCAACTCAAAGAAGCAGGATTTTAATCTATTCTGGAAGAAATAGCCATCCAAAAAGCGTGGTGAGTCATGGTTGTGAAGTTGCAGCGACCAATTTTAGTAGGAGGATTGGGACTGTCCTTTTCTCTGTGGATGTTACAAAGTTGGCATCATTCAATAATGCAGGTGGGTGAGTTTGGTTTATTGAGTGTCTTAGCTGTCGGTGGCGGTTTGTGGTTATTCCAAAAAAATCGTCTGAAAGCCGATTTAGAACAGCTAGATATTATGCTTGTAGATCGGGCGACTGTGGAAAGTGCGATCGCTAAAACTGAAGCTGTAATTAACCAACTGGCACAAGAAGCAGAAAACCATCAAGCATTAGGGACACTCAGGGAACAAGTTGCCCAATTGTGGTTTGAATTAGATAGGCAAGAAATTAAAGTCGCTGTCACTGGTGGAAAATCCGTCGGTAAAAGCAGTTTAATTCAAGTGCTAGAGCACAATCTAGAGGTAAAAAATTTCGTGTCTCTACAAGAGACAGCACCTTTGTTTAGAGAAGCGGGTGAAAATTCAGATGCGGCTGTTTTAGCTAAAGTGGCAAAATCTGATTTTGTACTGTTCTTGACAAACGGTGATTTGACAGATACAGAATTTCAAACTTTACAGCAGCTAAAAACAGCAAATCAGCCCACAATGCTGGTTTTTAACAAACAAGACCAGTATTTAGCCGATGAACGTGCTAGCGTCTTACTGTCATTAAAACAGCGGATGCCAGGAAATGTAGTTGCAACTGCGGCCTCTCCCATCCCCATAAAAGTCCGAAAGTATGAGGCTGATGGTTCTATGCAGGAGTGGATGGAACAACCAGCACCAGATATCCAACAGTTAAGCCACCAAGTCGGTGAAATTTTGGCACAGCAAAAACAACGGCTAGTTTGGCTAACTACCATCAGAAAAGCTGGGTTGTTGAAAACTGAGGCGAAAAACTGGCTCAATGGAATCAGATGCGATCGCGCTACCCCAATTATTGAACAATATCAGTGGATAGCTGCTGCTGCTGCCTTTGCTAACCCAGTACCAGCCCTTGATATTCTGGCAACTGCGGCCATTAATGCTCAGATGGTAATGGATTTGGGTAACATCTATCAGCAGAAATTTTCCCTAGAACAGGCGCAAACCGTAGCTGGAACAATGGGAAGTTTGATGCTGAAACTCGGTTTAGTTGAACTTTCTACTAAAGCTGTTAGTACTGTTCTCAAAAGTAATGCTGTTACCTTTATTGCTGGTGGCTTAGTGCAGGGAGTAAGTGCAGCTTATCTAACCAAAGTCGCAGGATTAAGTTTAGTTGAATATTTCCAACAACAAGAAATAGCAGTAGATTCTGGAACTAATTTGAATTTGGAGAAATTGCGAGAAACTTTGCAAAAGGTCTTTGGGCAAAATCAGCAAATTGCCTTTTTGCAGGGGTTTGTGAAGCAAGGCGTGAAGCGTTTATTACCAGAAGTACAGCAAGTTGAAGTAGTTGGTGTTCAGAAGGCGGCGGGATAATCTCACGCAGAGGATGACCGAATTTTGGATTTTGGGTTTTGGGTTTTGAATTGAATGATTCAAAATCTAGAAACTTACACCTTTAGCACTGACGCCAGAACTCTCTGAAACTCTTATTCCTCTGTGTCCTCTGCGGTTCGATTTATCTGTAGTCCTGATGTTAATTTTTTTTTACGAACCACAGAGGTGCAGAGGGCACAGAGAGAATACAGAAAGAGAAGGAAGAGATGTTTAACTGAACTATGTTGAATCTAAAATCCAAAATCTCAAATAAATAAACCTAAAAATTTACCCAAGCTCAAAATGGGCTTGGGTGTTTTTAACAATTATCGTGAGAATTGCGAGTTAGCAAAAAATTGTAAATAAGGGTAGTTAGCTAAACAGCACCACTGTTTTTGTTAAACAGAATCGCTATAGTTTTGAAAATTAGCTTTAAATCGTACACCAAACTCCAATTTTTTTGATACTGCAAATCTAGGCGAATTACATCTTCAAAACTTCGGACTGTAGACCGTCCATTTACTTGCCATTCGCCAGTCATACCGGGTTTGACATCTAAACGTTGCCACTCTGGTACTTCGTAGCGTTCCACTTCGTCAGGTGTAGGTGGTCTGGTACCGACTAAACTCATTTCTCCTTTAAGGACGTTCCAAAACTGAGGTAGTTCATCAAGACTAGTTCGCCGTAAAAAACGTCCCACTTTCGTAATTCTGGGGTCATTTTCATTCTTGAAAAATGCACCTTGCACTTGGTTTTTAACTTCGGATTTTTTTGCTTCCGCGTCCACACACATAGAGCGGAATTTCCAAATTTTAAACCGTTTTCCCATCCAACCACAGCGGGTTTGACTAAAGAAAATCGGTCCGGGATCGTTAATTTGAATAGCGATCGCAATAGGAATACACAAAACTCCTGTAATTAATAACCCAACGATTGATCCTATAATATCTAAGAACCGCTTCATCCAAGATGCCACAGAAGGATGAGTCTTAGGTAACTGCTCTACTTGACGAGAAGTTGTCCTCCGATTAGCTATTGGCTCTTGTCGTTCTATTAGCGACTCATTGTCTACAGGCTCTAGGGGAAAAACTTGATCCAATCCCGTGAGTTTTAAAACTGCCATCACTTGAGGTGTTACATTTCGCAATCTTAATGCAATACCTTTAGCTTGGGCGTATTTCAAATTACTGACCAAGGCACCTAAACCACTACTATCCATAAAAGTAGTTTGGTGAAAGTCAATGATAATTTGCTTGGGGTGGGAATTGGGTTGGATTAAGCCTTGGCAGGTTTGCTTAAAGCCTAAAGCCTCCAGCACGCTCAACCGTGTGGGCACCTGCACTATAACCGTGTCGTTTAGGGAATGAACTGGAAAATCGACCTCTGTCGGTTGGCTAGTCATGAAGCTCTGCACTTTCGTTGCCATGTATAATGTAATCTGCCAAACATTATTTTGTCCTTTGAAAATTACTTAACTGTAATCAGGACTAATTACTATTTGCTCTTTCTCAGATTGTCAATCGCCAGCGACGATTCACAATAGAACAAGAAGCTAAAAAATATTCTTGCTGTTGTGCCGACGCAATGCGATCGCGTTACTCCGATCAAATGATTGCTAAAACTACGGTTACACCTACCGCACGCCTGGTTGAGGTCTTCTCTGCCATTCAAGGGGAAGGACTGAATGTAGGGACTCGTCAGATTTTTATTCGCTTTGCTTTGTGTGATTTGCGCTGTCACTTTTGTGATAGTGCCCACACCTGGAATGCACCTGTTAGTTGCCGGATTGAGCGATCGCCCGGATTGCGCGACTTTGAAATTTACTCTAATCCTGTCCCATTACCCATATTAATCGAATGGGTCCAAAGGCAAAATCTACCTTCCTTACACGATAGCATTAGCTTAACTGGGGGCGAACCACTTCTTCATGCTCCATTTTTAACTCAGTTTCTACCCAAAGTGCGAGACATAACTGGCCTACCTATATATTTAGAAACTGGCGGACACCGCCCAGAACAACTAGCAATGATTCTCCCCTACTTAGACTCTGTAGGAATGGATTTCAAATTGCCCAGTGTTAGCGGCGAAAGTCATTGGCTAGAACATGCTAAATCTCTCCAATTATGTCACGAATCATATTTAAATGTTTTTGTCAAGATAATTGTGTCTCAAAACACAGATCCCGCCCAATTACAACGTTCAGCTTTGCTGGTGGCAGATGTCAGTCCAGATATACCAGTATTTTTACAACCTGTTACGCCATTAAAAGAGTCTGAACAATTTTCTCCCATACCTGTGCTTGCCCCTGCACCCGATCAAGTTTTGATGTGGCAAGCTTTGATGAAACAGTCTCTCAAGCAAGTACGCGTAATACCCCAGACACATAAAATGCTCAACCAACTCTAAAAGTTGCTGTCAAATCTAGGTATTACTAAAGATCTAGTTAAGGTAAAAATAAATTTATATGAAATTTTGTTTGCAAAATAAATATATTAATTTTTATTAAGCTCTTGTTGAACAATAAAGTTGCTAGCTATCAAAAAGCAGCTTGGCTCAAATCAAAAGATTTTGGATTTAGATTTTAGATTTTCAATTTACTTATTGAGATATTTTTAGGGGTGGGTATCGCCCACCCAACCTACTTTCTGGTTGCTACAGTGTGCTTTCATCCATCATTTTGGACTTAGCTTTTGCTTTATTGGCACTGCGTTTGAGGGCAGAGAGTCTTGCTTCGTATTTAGAGCGTTGACGCTTACTAGGAGTGTTATCAATCAGGGTTTTCAAGGCGCTGCCAAGACTCTTGTAGGCATTGGGGAGGGTATAACCAAAACGAGTTGCCAAGGCGATCGCTTTTTCATCAGCATTGAGCAGTTCTTTTAGTTGCTTTTCCCCATTGTTCTTTTGATACAATCGCCAGCCTGACACGCCACACAGCGCTAAAGCTAACACTAAAAGCAATCCATCTTGTACCCACAATTCGCCGACAGCACCACCTAAACCGATGGCTAGTGCTGCCATTTCCCAGCCATCTTTGGGAATTGTGTCGTTTTGAACGCGAGCAACTTCATGCCAGAACAGCAGATTACGCTGATCCATTGCGAGGGCATCCCATTTCACCAAGTCAATTTGAATTTCTACCTGGTCTTTACCAATTTCTTCGCAGCGGATCAGGGGTGGATTGACCTCAGTGGTGCCTTCTACCGTGACCCAGCTCTGCAATTCTGGCGGTAGTAAGCCTTTCAACCGCCGGAGTTCACTCATTTCCGCTTTAGCAGAGGAGGTTGCATAGGATGTCATAATATCCAGCCCCAGAAAATTTCAGTATATAGTGAGGGTATCACTTTGGAGTATAGCTATTTCAGTGATGATCCGTCTCACTCGTTGGGAAAACTTCCTCGTTTTTTTCGTGCTTCCATTGCCTTTTCCAGTAAATCTAGTAATCCTGGAGCTTCTTCTTGGATACTGAGTAATAGTCTTTCTCCAAGTTCTATATTTCCCGGATCGAGTCCTGTTACCATCACTTCTTTCAGGCGAGGGATCGCTATACCATCTACAATCTGAATTAATCCACTCAGACAACGGTGAAATTGCTTTTCTGTAAGAATTGAGTCTTCCAGAGGGAACTCAATAATGGCACGGATTTCACCATCGGATGGATCGTACTCCCATTGCAGCATTTTGGTTTCCCAGGAAATGGCAAGCATTGTCTGTAAGATAGCTGCCTTGTGAGGATGGTCTTGAATTCCCGCCAGAACTTGAGGTGCAAATACCCGGAAAAATTTTCCCTCTTCATCCAACTGAACAACTATTAGAAAATCTTCTAAGTTATCAGCTTCTACACCTGTTATAATCCGGTCTTCTTCATCATCAAAACGGTAGTCCCAACCAAGGTTATCTAAGTACTTGGCAATTTGTTTGAGGTTAGCTCCCATAAAAGCCTCATAAGGAATGGTGGAGCAGCTGTTACCAGACCTAGTTTAACCTGCTAGTGGTAGTTGTTTGAGTTAGTGTGGCTACTTATGGATGAATGGGGCGTGGGGCATAGGACATTAGACCTCCCTTGAAAATAGGGAGTAGGGAGTGGGGAGTAGGGAAAAGAAATTTTCATTGCTCCTTGTGAGTGCAACTCATGGAGCCTCTTGCAAAAAATTAGATATGGGGTATTGGAGATAGGAAAAATAGATTTTCATAGTGGCGTGTGAATATTATTTTATGAGGATCTTTTGTTGATTATTAAAGATGTGATAATTGCTTTATTACCAACTAATATGCAGTGAAAAATATAGAATTGGTATCAGTAAAATTTTAATATTATCTTCCAGATTTGATAAACAGATTGCTATCAAGTATCCTGAGAGGATTTTAAATAAAAGTGGCAACTTGAAGATAAATTGAGACAATTTTCACAAACTATCTGAAGCTTTTAATTAAAAAATAAATCACAACTTAAACTACCGGTTTTAAGCATGAATGAATATAGCCCGGAGGCTGGTAGAGTTTTATATGACAAGCAACAAATTGTTTTTAGTAAAATGATTGTAGTGAATAATACATTATTATTGTGTAGTAACTATGAAGTTTATGCATAAATCAGGTTTTATTGTAGCGATCGCCCCCCTAATCTTTGCCATTACTGCTTGTGGTGGAGGGTCAGGACAAACAACAAATACACCAAGCAGCCCAGGGGGTAATCCACCAGTAGCAGGAACTCGAAATCGTTGGGATAGTATTAAAAGCCGTGGTCAGGTAATTTGCGGTGTTAGTGGTGAAATTCCAGGGTTCAGCTTTGTGGGAACTGACGGTAAATACAGCGGTATTGATGTAGATCTTTGCAGGGCGATCGCAGCTGCTATCTTTGACAAACCAGATGCAGTAGAATTTCGCAATCTCAATACCAAAGAGCGGTTTACAGCCTTACAGACTGGGGAAGTAGACGTTCTCAGCCGTAATACTACCTGGACTCTGAGTCGTGATACCTCAGTTGGTCTAGAATTTGCACCTGTGGTCTTTTACGACGGACAAAGCATCATGGTTCGCAAAAATAGCAATATTAAATCCCTAGCAGATTTGAAAGATAAAGCTATTTGTGTTCAAACTGGCACTACTACCGAACAGAACTTAGCAGACCAAATGCGAAAAAGAGGCATCACTTATAAACCTATTGTCTTTGAAGACGTTAATGTTACCTTTGCCACCTATGCTCAAGGACGTTGCGACGGCATCACAGCCGATCGTTCCGCATTGGTTTCTCGGCGTACAACCCTACCCAAACCAGAAGACAATGTGATTCTTGAAGAAGTGATTTCTTCAGAACCCCTCGCACCAGCAGTCGCTAAAGGAGACACCAGGCTGGGTGATGCCCTCAAGTGGGTGGTTTATTCTTTGGTAAAAGCTGAAGAGTTGGGCATTACTTCCCAGAATGTAGGTCAGTTAGCCACTAGTAACGACCCAGATATTAAGCGCTTTTTAGGAACAGAAGGCAACCTCGGTGAAGGACTCGGCTTGACAAACGACTTTGCAGCACGAGTAATTAAGCACGTCGGCAACTATGCTGAGATTTACGATCGCAATCTCGGTTCCAAAACAAAACTTAATCTCACTCGCGGTCAAAATCAACTCTGGAATAAAGGCGGACTGCTTTATTCTCCGCCGTTTCGGTAGGAGTGGGGACTGGGGACTTGGTAATGGGTAAAGTTTGAATTATCAATCCCCAATGACTAATGACTAATGACTAATGACTAATGACTAATGACTAATGACTAAT